>CACWIN010000040.1 GCA_902760965.1 uncultured Bacteroidales bacterium
ATTGACAACACTCAGGCCTATCTGGCATCGTGCCTTTTAAGGGGTGACCTTGATTCTTTCCGTGACAGCATTGACCTGAACGATTATAGGGTTGTTCCAAGATTCTTTATGCAGGCTCTTGTCCTGGCTAATGACAGCCATGCCATGGAACTCTTTCCCAGTCAGTACAGAACGGAGCAATCCCTGTTGGATTCATTCATGGACAGACTGGAAGCCGTTAAGGACGAATCGTTGGCCTACAGAGCCAACAGTACCTTTATTGACTATCATTCAACTTATTACTGGTTCAGTCTGTTTAGAACAGAGAATCATAACTGACATTGTTGCCTATATATCTTGGCAGGCTTGAATCATACTTGTCAGAGAGTATGTCGTGGGTAGGCTTGTATTCGGGCGTTTCAATTCCGGCCAGACCTATGAGAGTGTGCTTTGTCTTGCTGTTTATCAAAGGCTTGTCATAACTGTCCCGGATTTTTTGTGCAAGTTGTCCGTGCTTTTGGATGAAAGTGTCGGACATAAGGAACATGAACGGAGTCTCATACTGATATTTTGCCATGTTGGCCGACATTTGGGTTTCATCGGAACGTTCGTAAAAATCACGCCAGTCATATACCTCCTCGCCATGGTCGGACATATAAATGCCTACGGCATCGTGCCCTTTTACAATGCTCCACAGACTGTCAACCACATAGTCATTATAGAGCGTTGCATTGGCGTATTCCGATATCACCTGTCTGCCTTTTGCTCCGCCATACGTATTGTTTATCTGATCAGCGCTAAAGTGTTCAAACCCGGCGGGATAGCGTTCCCTGTAATTTACGTGCTGGCCCATAAGGTGTACAATAAGCAGGGTGGGGGTATTGAACAGCGATGCGGTATCGGGCATAAGGTCAAACAGCTCTCCGTCATACTGCTTAAGGTTATCGTTCCGCCAGTCAAACAGGCATTCTGACAACTCCGGCTTATTGAAAATTGTTCCTCCTATACTGTTCCACAGTTCCGAACTGTTCAGTGCAAACTGGTTGGTCAGATACAAGACCTGATATCCCGCTTTACGGAACAGTGCGGGAAAGAGCGTATGATTTGTCCAGTTGTCGCTGTAATCGCTGTCCCACATGGAGAACATGTTCCTCATTACGTTCGATGTAAGGTTGCTAGTAGTTACCACATCGGTATAAGGAATCAGGTTGCCGTCCTGCTTAAGGCGTTCAAGTCTAGGGTTTGTGGGAAGCGCATCCGATACATATAGCGGCGTATGGTATTTTGAGAACGATTCTCCTATAATGAGGACAATAAGCGGACACTCATGTGTGCTGCTTACGCTTTGAGTGGCTTTTACAGTCCTGGTAAGTTCATTCAGCTCTGTTGACTGTACCTTATTGAAAGCTATACCATGCAACAGTCGGACAAATGTGGTTGAAAGATGCGGCATGTACTTTCTTTCAGCAAGCAGTCTGTATTCCTTGGCGGCAAAACACCTTCCAAGTTTTGTGTATGCCGACAACTGCCTAACACCTGACCATAGGATAATGAATAATCCAAAACAGTTCAGGACATTTAAGACCGGCTTTCTGAATCTGTCATGGAATTTCCAGGCCAGAACGCTCAGATAGTATATTATGCCTGTTAAGGCAGCCGATATCAACAGACTGGACGGAGAACCTGACGAAGAGAGAAACTCTTTGGCCTCGGACGGGTTGGTCTCCATGACCAGCTGTATAACCCTGATGTTGAATGATGATTTGTATATCAGTACAGTAAACAACTCTCCAAGAAATGCCAGGATTGCTACAGTCCACATTATCCAGCCCAATCTGATCTTTTTGAGCAGGCAGGCAATAAGGCATATCAGATAACAGTCAAATATTGGAAGGAAAGTGTTAAGGAATACGTTACCTCCGGCTCCTACAAAATGACAGGCTGCAAGAATGGCCAACTCCATGAGCATGCAGAAAGTGAACAGGCTTTTTGTGGCACGTATGGGGTATGAGAGTATGTTAATTATTTTCATGTCGTAAAAATATAAAATGTGGAGAATCGCTCCTCCACATTTTATAAAAAGTTTATCAGGCGTTACCTGTATTATGCATTCTCAATGGCACCCTGAGCGGCAGCCAAACGTGCGATAGGTACGCGGAACGGTGAGCAGCTCACGTAGTTCAGACCAACCTTGTCGCAGAACTTTACTGATGAAGGCTCGCCACCATGCTCGCCGCAGATACCGCACTTAAGGTCGGGACGAACTGAACGGCCTTTCTCGACAGCCATCTTGATGAGCTGGCCGACACCCTTCTGGTCCAGAACCTGGAACGGGTCAACCTTAAGGATCTTCTTTTCCAGATATACGGGGAGGAATGAAGCGATATCGTCACGTGAGTAACCGAATGTCATCTGTGTCAGGTCATTTGTACCGAATGAGAAGTACTCGGCGCGGGCAGCAACTGCATCAGCGGTAAGAGCGGCACGCGGGATCTCAATCATTGTACCAACCTTGAACTCGAACGGCTTAACGCCCTCCTCCTGGAACAGCTTGGCTGCAGTCTCGCGGATGATCTCCTCCTGCTGCTCAAACTCGTAGTGCTTACCTACCAGCGGAACCATGATCTCGGGCTGCGGGTTCAGGCCCTCCTTGCGCAGCTGGATGGCAGCGCCGATGATAGCCTTGGTCTGCATCTCGGTGATCTCAGGATAGGTGTTACCCAGACGGCAACCGCGGTGACCCAGCATCGGGTTGTTCTCTGACAGAGACTCAACGCGAGCCTTGATCTGCTCCAGAGTTACGCCCATTGCATCGGCCATCTCCTGCTGACCCTTTCTGTCATGAGGTACGAACTCGTGCAAGGGAGGATCAAGCAGACGGATGTTAACTGGCAGTCCGTCCATAGCCTTCAGTATTCCGTAGAAGTCCTTGGTCTGGTAGGGGAGCAACTTGGCAAGAGCCTTCTCGCGACCCTCCTTGTTTTCAGCCAGGATCATCTCACGCATAGCCTTGATCTTCTCACCCTCAAAGAACATGTGCTCGGTACGGCACAGACCGATACCAACTGCACCGAATGTGCGGGCTACCTCAGCATCGTGAGGAGTATCGGCGTTGGTGCGTACAACCAGACGTGTGTACTTGTTGCACAGATCCATCAGCTCGGCAAAGTCACCGCTTATCTCGGCAGCCTTGGTCTCAATCTGACCCTGGAATACCTGACCTGTTGAACCGTTGATTGAAATATAGTCACCTTCCTTGAGGACAACATCCTCAATCTTTACTGTCTTCTTTACGTAGTCAACGCTCAGTGCACCGGCACCTGATACGCAGCACTTACCCATACCGCGGGCAACAACTGCAGCGTGGCTGGTCATACCGCCGCGGCATGTCAGGATACCCTCGGCAGCAGCCATACCTGCCAGATCCTCAGGTGAAGTCTCGATACGAACCATGATAACCTTGTGGCCGTTCTTGTGCCAAGCCTCGGCATCATCGGCGTTGAATACAATCTGACCGCAGGCGGCACCCGGTGAAGCGGGAAGACCGGTGGTCAGGACCTTAGCCTTCTTAAGGGCATTCTTATCAAATACGGGATGAAGCAGCTCATCGAGCTTCTGGGGCTCACAGCGCTGGATAGCGGTCTTCTCGTCAATCAGACCCTCGTGCATCAGGTCCATGGCGATCTTGACCATTGCAGTACCGGTGCGCTTACCGTTACGTGTCTGGAGGAACCAGAGCTTGCCCTCCTGAACAGTGAACTCCATATCCTGCATATCGTGATAGTGGTTTTCAAGCTTTGTCTGCAGAGCATCGAGCTCCTTGTAGATGGCGGGCATTGCCTCTTCCATCGAAGGATACTTGGCCTTGCGCTCCTCCTCGGATACGCCTGCCAGAGCAGCCCAACGCTTTGAACCCTCAATTGTGATCTGCTGAGGTGTGCGGATACCGGCAACAACGTCCTCACCCTGAGCGTTAACCAGATACTCACCGTTGAACAGGTTTTCACCGGTGGCGGCGTCACGGCTGAAGCATACGCCTGTAGCCGATGTCTCACCCATGTTACCGAATACCATAGCCATTACAGATACTGCAGTACCCCACTCATCGGGTATACCTTCCATCTTGCGGTACAGGATGGCGCGCTCGTTGTTCCATGAACCGAATACGGCGCAGATGGCACCCCAAAGCTGATCCATGGCGTTAGTCGGGAAGTCATGACCTGTGCGCTCCTTAACTGCCGACTTGAACAGTACAACCAGTTTCTTGAGGTCATCAACGCTCAGATCCTTGTCCAGAACCACTCCGCTCTCTTTCTTTACCTTCTCAATGATGGCCTCAAACGGATCAACATCGGTCTTGTTCAGGGGCTTCATGCCCAGAACAACGTCACCGTACATCTGAACAAAGCGACGGTAGCTGTCCCATGCAAAGTGAGGATTGTTGGTCTTGCGTGACAGACCTTCTACAACCTCATCGTTGAGTCCCAGGTTCAGAATGGTGTCCATCATACCCGGCATTGAAGCGCGGGCACCTGAACGGACTGATACCAGCAGGGGGTTCTCTACGTCACCGAACTTTGAGTTCATCAGCTTCTCAATATGATGGATAGCTTCCTCTACATCATTCTTAAGGATTGCTACGACCTTGTCGCGTCCAATCTGATAGTACTCGTTACAAACATCAGTGGTGATTGTGAAACCCGGAGGTACAGGTACACCAAGCAGATTCATCTCGGCAAGATTAGCTCCCTTGCCACCAAGCAGATTACGCATTTGGGCATTTCCCTCAGCTTGTCCGTTTCCGAACTTGTAAACTCTTTTTTCGCTCATAAAAATTGTTGAATATGTAATGTTGTATATGTCGTCTGACAGTTGATAGTCCCGTATTTATGTTTGCGGGTGCAAAGGTACTTAATTATTATGAATTTGATGTATATTTTTTAAATTACTTTGGCTATTACGGAGCGTAGGCTCCTACTTTGGCTATTACGGAGCTGGCGCCCCTACGTTGGCTTTTGGCTTTCGGGCCTGTGGCCCGCTCAAATCGTATTGAGCCAATAGCTAACAGCCAATAGCCAATAGCTAAGGCCAATGCCAACGCCAATAGCCAAATTTTTATTACCTTTGCACCCCGAAAACCAAACGCATATGTCCAAAAAAAGACGTGAACAGCCTGTAATAGAGAATGTTACCATAACCGATGTGGCAGCCGAAGGCAAATCTCTGGTCAGAATTAACGACCTTGTGGTATTTGTACCCTTTGTGGTTCCCGGTGATGTGGTGGACCTTAAGATCCTTAAAAAGAAACACAACTATGCCGAAGCGGTTGCTGTGAAATTCCACAAACTGTCCGATGTGCGTGCTGTGCCTTTTTGCAGTCATTTTGGAATATGCGGCGGTTGCAAATGGCAGAATCTTCCTTATGAGGAGCAGCTGCGTTTCAAGCAGAAACAGGTGGTTGACAACCTTACCAGGATAGCCAAGGTTGAGCTGCCGCCAATAAGTCCCATTCTGGGATCGGAAGAAACAATCCGCTACAGGAACAAACTGGAGTATTCGTTCAGCAACATGCGTTGGCTGACCCAGGAGGAACTGTCTCAACTTGATGATCCCGAATGTACGGCACAGCGTAAACAGCCAGGTCTTGGATTCCATATCCCGGGTGCTTTTGATAAGGTTCTGCATATAAACGAATGCTGGTTACAGGATGAGGTCTCGGACCGTATTCGCAACACTGCGTACAAATATGCTGTTGAGCATGACATACCTTTCATAAACCTGCGTTCACAGGAAGGAATACTGCGTGACATGATGGTTCGCGTGGTAACCACAGGACAGATAATGGTGCTTGTCCAGGCCAAGATAGAGACATCGGCCCAAAAGGATATGTTCATGGGACTTATGCAGCATCTGTCTGACAGCTTTCCTGAGATAACGTCACTTCTTTACGTCATAAACAACAAGTGCAACGATACGTTCGGTGACCTGGATGTTCATGTGTTCCGTGGAGAGGAGTTCATTTATGAAACCATGGAGAACCTTAAGTTCAAGATAGGGCCCAAGTCATTCTTCCAGACCAACAGCCGCCAGGCATACAGGCTGTATTCAACCGTCAGGAGCCTTGCGTCGTTGAGTCCTGATGATGTGGTATATGACCTTTATACAGGTACCGGAACCATAGCTCTTTTCCTTGCAGGCGGAGTAAAGAAGGTGGTTGGAATAGAGTATGTACCGGAAGCTATTCAGGATGCCAAGGTGAATGCCGATGTAAACGGGATAGGGAATACTGAATTCTTTGCGGGCGACATGAAGGATGTACTGAATGCCGGCTTTATTGCGGAACACGGTGTACCCGATGTGATTGTGACTGATCCTCCTCGTGCCGGAATGCATCCTGACGTTGTGGACGTGATTCTTGCCGCTGCACCCAAGCGCATTGTCTATGTAAGCTGCAACCCCGCCACCCAAGCCAGGGATATTGCACTTCTTGACCAGGGCTATAGTGTAAAGACGGTACAGCCGGTAGATATGTTCCCGCACACCCAGCATGTTGAGGTTGTTACCGTTCTTGAGAAAAAATGTTAAGAAAACAGGCCCATATTTAACCTGTAGGGTCACTTTCTATAAAAAAGCTGAATTGAATTTTACAATCTTACAAAAGCTTAGTCCGATATTAAAAGGAAATTTGATTTGTTATGAGCAAAAAAGATGTCTTTAAGAGAGTGTTGGTGCTGATCTGTTTTGTGCTGGTCCTGTCTCCGTTGGCTGCACAGAATAATGAAACTGATTCGGCATCGCCACAAACAGAGATAATAAAGGGTAAGAACGGCGAGGATATTGTCATTACCCAGCCTGAGTTCAAGGGCGGCATTGAAAAGATGTACAAATATATCTCCGATAATTTTGAATACCCCGAGGATGCCCAGAAAAGATCCGTCAACGGAAAGATGGAGGTTGAATTCACAGTGGAGAAATCGGGCGACATAACATATGTGGGTATTCTTAAAGGCCTTGATTATTCCATTGATGATGAGGTGCTAAGACTGCTTAAGGCCATGCCCAGATGGATTCCGGCTACCAAGAACGGGGAGCCTGTAAGATACAAGGTTACAATGCCTCTTACCATAAGGGCTTCGAGGAACAAAAAGTCAAGTCAGGCGCTCAGCGATTACAGAGAACAGTAATTATGAAAAAGACATTATTTGCATTGTTGTCCTGCATGTCCGTTTTTTGCGGTTGCAGTTATGACACATATGAGATCGGTACCGAATTATCCGTGGAATACGTTACAGCTTACATGGAAGACTGGAAAATTGACAATACCGATGTAGGATATTCCCTTTACCAGAGTTTTCCCATCAAGGATATAACCCAGGATGTAATTAACAACGGTGCTGTCCTGGTCTATTTTGTTGACAAAAAGAATGACCGCGATAATATGCTTCCGTATGTCTTTCCTATCTATGTCCCTGAAACAGGCCAAATGCTGCTGGAGAATATCAGGTTTGACGTTGAGAAAGGATGGATATCCATAGTGATAGAGTGGGAGGATGGCCTGAGCAGTGAAATACTGGAAGATTACACGTTTAAGGTCTGCGTGATGGCGCCGGGCCAAAAGAAAAAAGAAAGATAACAAAAAACCGCATCGGGAACGATGCGGTTTTTTATTGCTCCGGAGCTTGGAGAATCAATGTCGTGGCTCCCAGTGTAATAATGGCGCCGTCTTGGATCAGAACTCTTTCGCGGTCTCCAAGAATCCTGTTAAAAAGGAACGTGCCGGTCAGGCTTGGAAAATCCCTTAACGTATAACTTATTTGTCCGTCGGCCTCTTTCCTGACGGTTATTACGCAGTGACGGCGGTCCATACTGCGGTCATTGGTGTCAATAGGTATGGTAATCCTGTCACCCGGGTTGTATCGGCCAATTACGTTCTCTCCCTCCTGAAGGGCAAAACTCTGTCTGTAACCAAATACGTTCTCCACAACCAGGATTGATCCGAACCCAATGTCATTGACCAGGTTTTTCCGGTTGGCCTCTTTCTGGGTGGCGGCAAGTTTGCTGGTGCCAATGCGTATCTTGAACTGCTTGCGGCAGTTTTCGCATTCAAACACCAGTGACTGGCCTTCCTTATAGAGGGTCTCGTCAAAAGTGTTGTAGTGGTCACATTTGGGACAGCGTACCCGTTTCATATAGTAGAGTTGTTAAGAATCATACAAAAGCTGACCTGTAAGCCGGGTTCTGTAGAGTCGGTACACGTACCTTCCCTGTCTGCCATTAATCTTGACCAGCCGTTGCCGGCATGGCTCCGTAACCTTATGGTTACGCGCGTTCTACCCTCCGGCTCAGGCGAGCAGCCCTCTGACGCCGGTATACATGAACTTGCAACTTTCAAGACGCACAGCACTTGTGTCACCACAAGCCTGGTGGGCTCTTACCCCGCCTTCTCACCCTTACCGCATGGCGGCGGTTGTTTTCTTCTGCGTTTATCAGCCGTTGCCGACTGCTTCCCGTTAGGAAGTGAAATGCTCTGTGTGGCCCGGACTTTCCTCAGCCCCGTAAGGGACAGCGGCAGACCGGTCAGCTTTCAGGCTGCAAAAATACTCAATATTTCCCACACATTGATTATATTTGCCTTGCAATAAAAAGGTACACATATGCATACAAGAAAACTATCATTGATTGTCGCATCGGCTATTATGCTGTTCTGCGCAGTATCCTGTTCTAAGTACGAGACTGTCAAGGGTGACCCCATGAAGGTTAAGATCTATACTCTTGACAACGGATTAAAGGTTTATATGTCAGTTAACAAGGAGCAACCCAGACTCCAGACATATATTGCTGTCAGGAACGGAGGAAAGAATGACCCGTCCGACAACACCGGTCTGGCCCATTATCTGGAACATATCATGTTCAAGGGTACCGAGAGTTTCGGTACATCGGACTACGCAGCCGAAAAACCTCTGCTTGACCAGATAGAGGAGCAGTTCAATGTTTACCGCACCAAGACGGATCCCAAGGAACGTCTTGCCATATATCATGTGATAGACAGTTTGAGTTACCTGGCATCCGAAATAGCCATTCCAAACGAGTATGACAAACTGATGTCCGTAATAGGTTCACAGGGCACGAACGCCTTTACGTCCGATGACCAGACTGTATATCAGGAGAACATACCCTCAAACCAGATTGACAACTGGGCCCGCATTCAGGCCGACCGTTTCAAGAATCTGGTTGTCCGTGGATTCCATACGGAGCTGGAGGCCGTTTACGAGGAGTATAACATGTATCTGAACGAGGATGCTGAGAATGCTATATATGCCATGGATTCGGTTCTTTATAAGCATCATCCTTACGGATCGCAGCAGGTAATAGGAACCCAGGAACATCTTAAGAATCCGTCAATCAGTGCCATCAAGAAACAAAAGGCACTCATGTATGTTCCAAACAATGTAGCCATTTGCGTGTCGGGTGATTTTGATCCCGACCAGTTTGTGGCAACTATCGAAAAATATTTTGGCGACTGGCAGCCCAATCCGTCCCTGCCGGAGTTTACCTATCAGCCCGAGGAGACTCTTAAGGTTCCTGTTGTAAGGCACGTTTATGGCAACGAGTCCGATTTTCTTTTGTTTGGCTGGCGTACTCCAGGCCAGAAAGAGCAGGAGAGTGAGATTGCCGGTATAGTTGAATCCATCCTGACAAACGGCAAGGCCGGTCTGATAGACCTTGATCTGAATCAGCAACAGAAAGTGCTGGCAGCCGGTTCACAGATATATGACCGTGTTGATTATTCCGATTTCCTGATACAGGGATATCCCAAGGAGGGACAGACTCTGGACCAGGTTAAGGACCTTATTCTGGCAGAGGTGGCAAAACTCCGTACCGGTGATTTTGACGAATCGCTTATAAGTGCTGCTGTGGCCAATATCAAGCTTACCCAGATGCGTCAGCTGGAGTCTAACAGCAGCCGTGCCATGAGAATGGTCAATTCATTCATTGAGCACACCGATTGGGCAAGCCAGGTGACTCTTCTGGACCGTCTGGCCAAGGTTACAAAAGCCGATGTGGTAGAGTGGGCCAACAAGTATCTGTCGGAGAATTCGTACGTACTGGTTTACAAACATCAGGGTGTAAATCCCAAGAATAACAAGATTGTGGCTCCTGCAATCACTCCTATTGCCACCAACCGTGACAAGCAGAGCGCATTCCTTAAGGAGATATCGGGCATTCAGGTTCCGCCCATTGAGCCTGTATTCGTGGATTATCAAAAGGATCTGTCCAAGTCAGAATTCAAGAAAGGCATTGAAATGCTTTACAAACAGAATGACAGGAACGATATAGTGACAGCTACATTCCGTTTTGACATAGGAAAAAGCACCGATCCTGCATTGGCGTTCGCTTTCAGTTATCTTTCATATCTTGGAACACCTACCCGCAGTGCAGACCAGATTGCCCTTGAGGAGTACAAGATAGCCGGTAACCATTCATTTAATGTGGCCGACAACATATTGACATTCTCTGTAAACGGTTTGGCCGAGAATCTTGGCCAAATGCTTGACATAGTAGAGGACCTGATGCTTAATGCCATACCTGACGAGGCTATTCTGGAAAACCTTAAACAGGATGAACTCAAGGCCCGCCAGATGTCAAAGGCAAGCCAAAGCAGTTGCTCAAGCGCTCTTAACCGTTTTATCTATTACGGCCCCGAGTATGTAAAATCCGTTTCCTTGTCCGATGAGCAGGTGGCCGCTCTGACATCGGAACAGCTGCTGGGACTGGTCAAAGGTATTCTTGACAAGCAGCACAAGATACTGTTTTACGGACCTCAGGATGAGTCACAGGCAAAGAGCATCATTGCAGAGCATCATAAATGCTCGGACAATCCCGAAAAACTGGTCAAGAAATACACCAAGAGACAGATTGTTGACAAACCTAAAGTTTACATGGCCCAGTATGATTCCCGCCAGTTCAACTATATCCAATACTCGGACCGTGGCGAGAAATTCTCCATTGACGACGTTGCACCCATACAGCTGTTCAACGAGTATTTTGGCAGCGGCATGAATACCATCGTATTCCAGGAGATGCGTGAGGCCCGTGCATTGGCTTACAGTGCAGGAGCTGTATTGTCATCGCCTTCATACCTGGATGATACTTACAGTTTCTATGCAAGGATTGGATCCCAGAATGACAAGCTCAAGGCAGCTGTTGAGGCATTTGATCTGATAATAAACGAAATGCCGCAATCGGAGGAATCGTTCCGGATTGCCAAGACAGGTCTGGAGTCAGTCCTGCGTACCAGTCGCGTGACAGGCATGTCGGTATTGACCAGCTACCTGAATGCACAGGAACTGGGACTCAAGGAGCCGCTTGACAAACTGGTTTATGACAAACTGGCAGATATGACAATGAAAGATGTGGTGGCTTGCCAGCAGAAATGGGTAAAGGGACGTACCTATATTTACGGTATTCTGGGTGATACCAAAGATCTGGACATTAAGTTCCTTGGTACTCTGGGAACTGTTCAGGAGGTATCCTTGGATGACCTGTTCGGGTATAAATGATTTGTTAAATTGGCGCCTTTATGGTTAATTATTGGGAAAAATATGTCACTGAATGTAACATTGGCCCGAAAGTTGCATATATTTGGATGTGTTAAGTGTTAACTCAAGCCAATTAATTAACTAAAAAAGGAGGATTAGCTATGAAAAAAGCAACTAAAATCGCACTTTTCTCTATTTCCTTAGTTTGCTGCTGCGTATTTGCATCGGTAATTACCACAAATATCATCAACAAGAGGAATAAGAATATTGTTTACGTGCCGTCCGATAATGCGTCGTATTCCATGCAGTCCCAGACTGCGTTGCGTTCATCTTCAAAAATGCAGCCGGTTGACCTTACCGAGGCGGCCGAAAAGACTGTACACGGAGTGGTGCACATCAAGTCAACCGTCCAGAGCCGTACTGAAACGTATCAGGAGTATTCTGATATATTTGATTACATGTTCGGCGGCCGTCCACGCCAGCGTCAGTACAGGACCCAGCCTCAGGTCGGTTACGGATCGGGCGTAATACTGTCAAAGGACGGTTACATTGTAACCAACAATCATGTCATTGAAAAAGCCGATGAGATTCAGGTAACCTTAAATGACAACCGCGTATTTACCGCAACCCTTGTGGGTGCCGATGCCAATACGGACCTTGCGCTGATAAAGATTGAAGGCGACGAGTTCCCCTTTGTTCCCATGGGTAACTCCGATGACCTTAAATTGGGTGAGTGGGTACTTGCCGTAGGTAACCCGTTCAATCTTACATCGAGCGTAACAGCCGGTGTGGTAAGTGCCAAATCCCGTAAGATAGGTATTTACGAGGGTGGTGAGAGCATTGAGTCATTCATTCAGACCGATGCTGCCATCAATATGGGTAACAGCGGCGGCGCCCTGGTGAACGTGAACGGTGAACTTGTAGGTATCAATGCCGCTCTTGAATCTCCGACCGGAACATATGCAGGTTATGGCTTTGCAATTCCTACCACCATTGTCAAGAAAGTGGTGGCTGACCTTAAGGAGTATGGAACCGTACAGCGTGCAATGCTTGGCATAGTTGGCGGTGATGTCTCTCAGATGCGTCAGGATGAAAGGAACAGCAAGGTTGATTTTGGTGAAGCAATAGACGGTGTATACATTTCCGAAGTCCTTGATGGCGGAGGAGCTCTTGCTTCCGGCATTAAAGAGGGCGACATAATTACCGAGATTAACGGCAAGAAAGTCAAGACCATGAACGAGCTGCAGGAGACCATAGTCCAATACCGTCCGGGTGACAAGGTGAACGTTACGGTGCTTCGTGACAAGAAGGAAAAGAAGATAGAGGTTGAACTCAAGAACTCACGCGGCAATACCGAGATAGTTAAGGATGCCGATATGGAGTTGCTGGGTGCCACTTTCCAGGAGGTTCCCGAACAGACCCGCCGTCAGCTTAATATAGGTTACGGTGTACAGGTAAGTGCTGTCAAGAACGGTCTGCTAAAGGATCAGGGTGTTCAGCGCGGATATATCATACTCAGGATAAACAACCAGCAGATAAGGTCAGTGGATGACATTGAGCGTATCTATAAGGAGGCTGCATCGTCACCCAACCAGGAACTGTTCATATCGGGTGTATATCCTTCGGGCCGTAGAGCGATTTATGCCATCAGTCTTTCCGACGATTGAAGCATAGAGATATCAATAATGCAAAAAATTGAAGTGGCCTTAAAAAACCACTTCAATTTTTTGCCTATTATATAATACTATATTTTTATTTTTAGTAAATTTGCACCCAATTCGCTTATTATATACTGAAAAATGAGACAACTTAAGATTACAAAGAGCATAACAAACCGTGAAAGCGCATCACTTGACAAATATCTGCAGGAGATAGGTCGTGAGGAACTTATCACAGTTGAGGAGGAGGTTGAACTTGCACAACGTATCCGCAAGGGTGACCGCGCAGCTCTTGAAAAACTTACACGCGCCAATCTGCGTTTTGTTGTATCTGTCTCCAAACAGTATCAGAATCAGGGACTCAGTCTTCCGGACCTTATCAACGAGGGTAATCTTGGCCTAATCAAGGCTGCCGAGAAGTTTGATGAGACCCGTGGTTTCAAATTCATAAGCTATGCCGTTTGGTGGATCCGCCAGTCAATACTTCAGGCATTGGCCGAACAGGCCCGTATAGTCCGTCTGCCTCTTAACCAGGTTGGTTCACTCAACAAGATAAGCAAGGCCCTTTCCAAGTTTGAGCAGGATAACGAACGTCGTCCTTCGCCCGATGAACTGGCAGAGGTCCTTGATATCCCCGTTGACAAGATTGCCGATACCCTTAAGGTGTCGGGTCGTCATATTTCTGTCGATGCCCCGTTTGTAGACGGTGAGGACAACAGCCTGCTTGACGTTCTTGTCAATGATGATTCTCCTATGGCCGACAAAACCCTGGTTAACGAATCTCTGTCAAAAGAGATTGACCGCGCTCTGTCAACCCTTACGGATCGTGAAAAAGACATTATCCGTATGTTCTTTGGAATAGGTTGCCGTGAGATGACCCTTGAGGAGATTGGTGACAAGTTTGGTCTTACCCGTGAGCGTGTCCGCCAGATTAAGGAAAAGGCAATCCGCCGTTTGCGTCAGAATTCCCGTAGCAAACTCCTTAAATCATACCTTGGCTAATATGAAACTGGCATTAAAACCGGTTCTGGTTGCATTTTGCCTTATTTTTGCGCTACCTCTTTTTGCCCAGAGGTCAGGCATTACACAGGATCCCACCCTTAACAAAGGACAAGGTCTTGAAACAAGCCGCGAGGATCTGGCAAAAATGCGTAACAACAGTCAGGATAAGAATGCCAGAGTTGCCGATATGTATATGTTTGCTGCCGCATATTCTCTTATCGATTCGGTCTTGTACGTATCGGACATCCAGCTTGTCAAGAACCAGACGGTAAACAACAAATGGTTCCTTAAGTACCGCTCCGATTATGAAAAGCAGTTCCGCAACTATGTGGCAGGCCAACTGGAGGAGTCATTTATTCCCGTTATTTATTTTTCCGAAAAGGAAAAAAAGGTCATTAAGCAGAGAGAGTCTCTGATAAAGAGGAATAAAAGGAAAAACGGATTTGACTTTTTTGAGGTCAAGGATTTCCAGTTCAGCACTCTGACTGCTGATGAAAGCAATCTGAATTAATCAATACTGCAGGTGAACTGCAATTCTTATGCCCCATTGGTCAACATCGGGGCTGTCCTTGTATGTGAGGCGCTTGAACCAGTTGATGGACATTAGCTTGAATATGTTCTCAATGCCGGCTCCAATCTCTACAAAAGGCTCTTTCATTGTGGTGCCTGTCGCTTTGCTCCGGTCGGTGGGGTAAAGGAAAATGCGGTCGCTTTTTTCAATTGCAGGGTCATTCTGACTGCTGAGCGAACCCCAAATGCCTCGGCAATAGAGAACCTCCCTGAGTTTCAGGTTCTTTAAGAGCGGAGTCCTGTTAAGGATCAAACCGTTCATGTAGTAAACAACATCCCAAGTGATATGCTGATCCAGAATGAATTCCATAGGAGTCATGGTCTCAAAAGTCTCCTTGCGGTATGTGTATGACAGGTTTGCATTAGGAATGATAAGCAGCGGGTAGGGGGCCTGTCCCCATATCTTTCCAGCTCTCAACATTACATCAAAGTAGCCTACAGGCGCAGCCATCAGTCTCTGACGGTATGACAGTTCTGTATGCTGTATGGAATAATCGGATCCATATCCGGCAAATGAAAGGGTGTGATTCAAGGTGAATACCGGATGTTCCGGAGTCTTGCTCTTTCTGTTCCACTTGTGCTGGACAAATTTTTCGTGGGGTGCATACCTTAAACCTATTTCAAGCTCGGTCTGCATAATCTCCTTGACAGGGCCGCTCAGGTCACTTTTTTCCATTGGGATGAACTTGGTGGCTTCGTTCACCCTGTTGCGTAGTACGCCTGTAAACGAAAAACCGCTGTGACGTTCCAGAGTATAAGTGAATTCGGTAGTCCTGTTGTAACCAATCATGTTGTCCGGCAGTCTCTTAAGCGAAAGCAGGGCATTGTCCTTGTTGGTGTACAGATACTGCTGTCCGTACTGGTATATGTCATTCTCATATTGCAGTCTCAGGGAGTGGACGGGGAACTCGTTCCACTGCTCCTTTTTGGGCAGGAAAGAGTATTCCAGACGGCCATAGTATTTAAACCGGTTATCGTCCAGACCATAAATCAGATAAGCGGTTCCAAACAGATGCGGGTTAAGGTATGCGGTTGTCATTCCTCCCAGTTTGAACCTTACTTTCTCCATTCCATTGTAGCTGATAAGGGTATTTACCGGACCAACGTAAAAAGGAGTCCTTTCTTCCTTGATAGGAACAAACCCCGAGAACAGCAGATTGATGAATTGCTCTGTCCAGTAGTAAACGGGAACATCACGCAGCTTTGTAAGCATCTCGTCGACCGATTTTGCCTTTCCTCCGCCATTGTTTTCATCGGCTTCACGGTATTTAGCCCAGAATTCATCGTCTCTTCCATACGCTTCGGGCGGTTCTATTACAGGCTCCTGATGAGTGAAGGGTTCCCGGTCAACATCGTCATTGAATTTATAGTCCGAATAAGAAACCTCGCGACGTCCATAAATACCGTCAATAAAGTCATACAGCTTGAATTCGGCTGTAATGCACTCGTATGTGAGCAGACGGGGGTGTATGCTGTCTCTGGTAAATTTCTGCTCCAGGTTCATGTATTCCACAAAGTTCAGGTTTATGTCATACGGAACATTCATCTGGATCCATTTTACAAAATGCGTGGAATCGACAGTAATATAAAGGTGTCCGGTAAAGCCGAAAGACTGAAGGTTGTAGGGTACAAATGCCAGGTCAACGCACTTTTCGCCATCAACCATCAGGGTGTCCTGAAGAAAATATTTGTAATATGTGGTGGCGTAATCGGCAAACGGGCTTACAAACTCATTGCGCATAATGAGTACCTTCTCGTTGAAAAGGTCAACATCACGCAGGGTGGCCTCAAGTGATGCACGCACCTCTTCATCGGGCAGGAAATCCTCTATTCCTATCCATTCGCGGCCTGCAACTTTCTGCTTTTGTCTTGACGGCCTGCGCTGGAAATAATCCGTGGCGGCAAGCTCACGTGTGGAAACATTCAGGATCGGCTTGCCCGAAACGAGCGACGTATCAACGTAATCCGACAGGAACGGGAACTTGCGGAACATAGCCTGTTGCTGCTTTTCCTGTGTAAAGTTATCGAGCGCTATGGTAAAGGTCTCGTATCTTTCTCTTGATACGTAGTCGTTCAGGAACGGGTTATCATGCTCACGGCGCTTGATTATTTCCTGGGCCAATTCAATTGCCGGATTGCCTTTCTTTACGTACCTTTCCTTGCGGGGTTTGATTACAACCTCCTGAATATCGTACGATATGGGCTTTAATACTATCTTTAACGGGAAAGTTGTGCGTGAGGAAAGATTCAGAGTGTAGTCCTGATAACCTATGGATGATACGATCAGCGTCTGTCCGTCAACTCTTCCGTTAAACGAGAAGTTGCCGTTGTAATCCGTTATGCATCCGTTTGCGGTATCCTTGATCCTGACCGTGGTATAAGGCAGCGGTTCACCGTTTGAGTCTTTCACGTTGCCGCTAATTCTTGCTGTTGTCTGGGCATATATAACAATTGTTCCCGTTATTAGCAGGAGCAATGTAGTCGATATCTTTTTAAGTAGTCCTAACACCTTATTATATAAATAGCGCCCTTGGTATAACCTTTCTTGTTTAGGGCGATGCTCACGTGCAAAGATAGACATTCTTTATGAAATATGTAAAAGAAATATAAATACCTGCGCCAATTATGCTCATGACAGCTTTTTATGTGTCGCCGATTGTTCCAGTACGGTTTATTCTTGATTTTTTATTGAAAAAAGTGGGCAAAATGTTTGGTCAGAATCTAAACTCGCCATATCTTTGCATCCGCTTTCCGAAAGGAACAGCGGTTAACGACGATCTTTGAAGAGATTTCATACAGACAAGTAGTACGACGGGCTGCTCTTAATTAAAGAGTATGTCCAAGGGTAATACGAACCGTCAAATTCACTTTTAAGGAAGAGAAAAGAAGAAACGGACCTGAGCAAAAAAAGACAAACTGGTAGGCCCAT
>CACWIN010000041.1 GCA_902760965.1 uncultured Bacteroidales bacterium
GGAAATCTCAAATTCGGGACATTAAGGATGGAATAAACTGTTTGCAGGAACTTTGTTTCTGTTTTAATCAACTACAATTATGGAACAGAAAACAAAATTTGGTAGGATTGCCGAGCTTTGGATAGCCGACAAGAAACAGTATGTCAAGAAATCAACTTATGCGGCTTATTGCCTAATCATTCAGAGTCATCTAATCCCAGAACTGGGTGGGGTGGATGATGTAATAGAAGAACTTGTCCAGGATTTTATTAACCGCAAATTGGACTCGGGACTCAGTCAAAAGACCGTCCGTGATATTTTGGTGGTTCTCAAAATGATATTGCACTATGGTGCTAAACATGGCTATATAGAATCCCATCAGATGGATCTGGTCTTTCCAACTGAACGAGAGAAACAGGATGTTGAGGTTCTAACTCTTGCTAATCAGCGGCAGCTGATGACCTATGTTAAGGAACACTTTACTTTTCAGAATCTAGGTATCTTTATTTGTCTTAATGCAGGCCTCCGTATCGGTGAAGTTTGTGCTCTCCGTTGGAATGATATTGATATCATATCGGGCGTTATACATGTAAACAAGACGTTGCAGCGCATCTATATGGTGGATGGAGAGAATCGTTACACTGAACTAATTGAAGACGTCCCTAAGACAAAGAACTCTATTCGTGAGGTTCCTATGACACATGATCTGCTTGCACTTGTACGTCCCATTAAAAAGGTTGTGCGTGGAGATTTTTATGTGCTTTCAAATGCTCCTAAGCCTATAGAACCTCGTACATATCGAGTGTACTTCAATAAACTCCAACAGCAGCTTGGATTACCCCGTATGCGTTTTCACGGTCTTAGACATAGCTTTGCAACACGTTGTATAGAAAGTAAGTGTGACTACAAAACGGTAAGCGTTCTTCTTGGACATTCAAACATCAGTACAACACTAAACCTTTATGTACATCCCAATCTTGAACAGAAAAAGAAATGCATCGATACAATGAATAAACTATTTAAGTAATGAAATTGATAGATGTCAGAAATAAGGCAAGTCCACTTGGTTGAGTTTTTTATAGAGAAATGTTATTCTCTTTCAATTCTCCTTCCTGATACATTCCTGCAATATAATTGAATATGCATGTGTATAAGTTTTCAAGGTATTCACTTACTGCCATCAGAGTGCAATAGAGCTTCATTGATTCTATAGCAACTTTACTTTCTATTATTTCTTCTTGGCGGGAATGATATAACTTAAGAGAATCCTGAAGATGTGTTTCCAAATCACGTTCTTCTTTCCACCAAGTAGATTCTTTAGATTGATTATTTATGAGTTGGGTTAATTCTTGATATTGGCGGCGCACCTCCTCTGGAAAATGATTTAAGATAGGCATTAACTTGTACCATTCAGTGTCTTTGCGTTTATTCTCTTTGAAACCGTATAACCTCTTAAATCCTTCGTTTAGTATAACCCTCAATTTACCACGCATAAATCGTCGATCATAGTCTTTGTTTGCAATAATAAAATACTTAGTGGCTGCCATAATGTCCGTTCTGGTTGTCAAGACAAATAACATCGCAGATACTATTGTTCTTAGGTCATTATGAAGCTCATCGTTTGGGTTATTGAAGTGATTCAAGACGTCTTGCATTATGGGGAATCCTGCTGAGTTTTCTTCAATGGTTTCGTCAATCATAGAAGCAAAATCTATGCGTTCCTTATCGGAGAGAGTTTCTCCATTATATCTTACTTCTTGAAACCAATGTGTGAATTCGTGGTTTCGTATCGGTTTGATTTGGATGTTTTGAAGGTCTTCGTTCATAATTAGGCTTTTCTACAACTATAACAAAAACGATGCCATAAGATTGAGCATTGATTCAAACTGACTAATGGCCCGACTGGAATAAAACTGAAATTGTTAGGCCCCCTTTGCGTCATGCATTTTGTTTTGCCAAAGTGTCCCACAACGAATGGCTTCAGGAGCGTTGTGGGGCAGGTGCGTGTGTTACATGCCCCCATTTTAGGGGGTGTGTCCCACACTCACCGCACTGTGGGTATGCTGTGAGGCCGATCGTTGTGGGACACTTTGGCGGATTGTGACGCAAAGTGAAACGACCCCTTTGCGTCTCTGTTTTTTCACTTAAGATTGAATTATATTTCATCGGATTTAGTTGTAAACAACGGCAGTTCTTTGTATGTTTGCAATTGACAATACTATTCCTTGTTTAGAATTTCTATTAAAAGTGAAATATGGGTTCTATGAAATCGGATATTATACAAAAACTGGATAAGGAGAGCAGTCCTATCTTTGATAAGGTTGCGGCTAAGATGCGTACTGCGGCAAGGATTGCCGATGCCATGAAGGCTGCTGGTCTCAGTAAGAGTCAATTTGCGCGTAAGATGGGTAAGAGCCCTTCGGAAATAACCAAATGGCTCAGCGGGACCCATAATTTTACCATTGATTCATTACAGGAGATATCGGCCGTGCTTGGCGTGGAAATAACATCGGCCATGGATTATTCCAATTGTGAAAGTCCAATGGAGACAATAACGGTCACGATTCCCCAGAGTGATCGCAAACTTTTTAGCGAGATTGCCCTTAAGTTCGGGTGGGCTTGTGTGCTTTGAGCGTACAAAATGATACAAAGGACAGACCCCAATTGTATCATTTTGCTAAGGTGTAAATTGCGGTCATGTCATCGGGAGTGAGGACCTTGAACTGACCTTGGGTGATGGTGTAGTCGTGGCTGCACTTGCGGACCATCTCCTTGATCTGGGCATCGGTTATCTCCTTACCGATGAGTTCGTGGATGTTGATGGGCATTCCTATTGAGTGGTAAAAACGCTCCATGGCCTCGATGCCGCGGATGGCTGTGCCCTGGGGGTCGGTATAGTCATTCTCAACTCCCATCACGTTTACGGCAAAGCGCACAAAACGCTGAACGCCGCAACCCATAACGTAGCGAGCCCAGCTGGGCCATACCGCAGCAAGTCCTGCGCCGTGTGTTACATCGAACATTCCGCTCAGCTCATGCTCCAGCTGATGTGTTGCCCAGTCTCCTATGCGGCCGCAGCCGGTAAGGTCGTTGTGTGCCAGTGAGCCGGCCCACATCACCTGTGCACGGTAACGGTAGTTCTCCGGATCCTTGAGTACCAGGGGTGCGACGTCAATCATGGTCTTGAGCAGACTTTCGGCTATGGCATCGGTTATGTTCATGTCGTCATCGTGTGAGAAATAGCGCTCCATGGTGTGCATCATGATGTCGGTCACACCGGCTGCCGTCTGATACGGAGGCAGGGTGTAGGTGCGCTCGGGGTTCATGATGGCAAACTTGGGGCGGCTCAGGTTGTTGGAGTAGCCTATCTTGACGTCACCGTCCTCATTGGTGATTACGCTTGATTCGCTCATCTCGCTGCCGGCTGCGGGAATGGTCAGGACCGATGCCACCGGCAGGCATTTTACGGGTGTGTAACGCTGCATATAGACGTCCCATACATCTCCGTCATAGGGCACGCCGTAGGCTATTGCCTTGGATGAGTCTATTACGCTTCCGCCACCAACGGCCAGTATGAAATCCACCTTCTCCTTGCGGCACAGCTCAATACCCTCATGCACTTTGGAGAGTCGGGGATTGGGTACCACACCGCCCAGGGCTACATACTCTATTCCGCCTTCACGGAGCAGACGCTCAATCTTATCCAGCAAGCCGGACTTGATGGCGCTCTTGCCGCCGTAATGAACCAACACTTTGGTGCCACCGTACTTGCGTACAAGCTGTGCTACCTGCCCTTCTGAATCCTTTCCGAAGACCACCTCTGTGGGTGCGTAGTAATTAAAGTCTTTCATACACAATACTTTTATAAGGTTATTTTATTGTTTAACAGTTTATTATCTTGTTGCTGTAGACGTGCCAGATATGGCCTTCAACCTGTTTGTATCCCATCTTTCTGAGCAAGTCCATGTATTCCTGTACCTGGTGCAGGTACTCTTCACGCTCGCGGCCGAACTTGAAATCCACTATTACGGCGCTGCCGTCGGGCCTGATCATAACGCGGTCGGGGCGACGGGTCTGGAGCGCACCTCCGTCACGGTATATGATAGAGGCTTCGTTAAACAGCGAATAATTGCCGTTGAACCAGTCATGTACTCCTGTCTTTTCAATATGGTCCCTTATCTGATTTTTGAGGCTTTCGGCCTTTGAACGGGATTCTATCAGTCCGTCGCTGAGCATCTTGTCAACGGCGGCGTCTATATCGGCTTCCGTGCGGATTGTGGCGAACAGGCTGTGAAGCAGTTTGCCGGTCTGTATATATTCCTCCTGCCGGTCATCGGGGTCATCGGTGGAATGGATGAATCGGGTGGATTCGCCCGATTGACGGAAGCGGGCGTTTATGGGGTATGTGTGCATTGTAAGCACCCGGGGCGTGGGCTTGAGCTCAAACGGGTTGTCTGTTGACTGATTCTCTTTCTCTGTATGCGGCATTATCTGTCCGTTCTCATATATGTAAAGCTTCCGGTCATCGGGCTGGCAACCGAAAGCTGCCGAGAGGGCGTAAATCAATACATCGGACATGGTGGTTCCCCGGCCTTGCGGACTCAGGACTATCAGGTTGCTTACGGCCCTGGTCAGGGCAACGTAGAGAAGGTTCAGGTTGTCAACTGCCTGCAATCCGGCCTCCTGCTTGTATTCATCGTTGAATACGGAGTTTGCCAACTTGCCGCTGAATCCTATGGGCAGCAGAGGCATGCCTTTGAATGGTTCCACCGTGGGGTTAGTCCAAAGACGCTCGTTGTGGCGGGTGTCAATTATCTCCCAGTTGCAGTATGGCACTATGACGGTGTGAAACTCCAGTCCCTTGGACTTGTGTATGGTGAGCAGGCGTATGCCGTCGGCATCGGTGGCCGGAATGGGGGTCTTGAACAGTTTGTCATCCCAATCCTTGAGGAAAGCCGATGGCTCACCGGGGTTGCGGCTCAGCCATTGGCAGATGGTGTCGGACAGGGTCATTACATACTGGTCCTGGCCGGGTATGCGGTCCAACTCCAGGATGGAGTAGAGTTTCTCCGTAAGTTCGTAGAGCGGCAGATGGCGCAGCGAATCCTGCACGTCGCGGAAGGCTGGTGGCAGGGCGTTCTCAAGCCCTTGGGCCATAAAGCGGTCAAGCGTTAGTCCGGACTTGACTATGTTGCACTCGCGTTCCCATACAATTTGCGCCAGAGCTACATTGTCAGTGCTGTCGGTGAGCCAGCGCAGGGCGTTGATAAGTATTCGGACCGATGCCGATGAACCCAGCTGGAACGCCTCGCCGGATATCATCCGGTATTCGGGGCGGTTTGCGGCAAACCACTCGGCAATATCGGTTATCTGATTGCCGTAACGACACAGGATGGCAATGTCCGTCTGCCTTACTCCGGCAGCGGTCAGCTTGTCAAGCTGCTGCTCAATCTGTTGGAATATAGTATCATCGGAATTGGCCTGTACAAAAACATAACCTTGGCCGTCGGATTTGGAACTGACCTGCTCAACCTCCTTATATGCGGACTCTATGGCGGGGTAGGTAGCGCCGGTCTGGCCGGTGTAGTGCCTTTGCATCATCTCTACAGCCTTGGGAAACAGGGCGTTGTTGAAATCAATCACGTTCTGATGGCTGCGGAAATTACTCTCCATAGGTACCATCTGCGGGTTGTAGATGGCCATCTCCTTCTCCAAACGGGAGTTGAGGATATCCCAGTCGCTGTTGCGCCAGCGGTAGATGGATTGCTTTACATCACCTACCACCAGGCAGTCTTTACCTGTGGCCAGACACTCCCAAAGCAGCAGACGCAGGTTGGCCCACTGAAGGCGTGAGGTGTCCTGGAACTCATCTATCATAAGGTGCTCTATGAAACTGCCGGTCTTTTCATACACGAACGATGTGTCGCTGTCGGACAGACGGCTCAGCAGCTGGGGCGTATCGGCCAGTATGAATCGGCCCTGTTCCTGGCTCTGGCGGTCTATCTCGGCGCGTATGCTGAGCAGCAGACTAAGCTCGTGGATGTATTGCAGGGCGGCATTATATGAGTTGCGGTTGAAATTATACTCATCATAAAGATCCTTGGCATTAGAAAGAAGCGGTGCAAGGCACTCGTGAGCCAGGTTTGAAAGGTAGGGCGTTTTTTTGAGCATCCCCTTGTCATAGAACTTGTCGGGTTCATCCAGACAGTTGCCAAGTGTCTTTCCCTTGCTGAGGTCCGCATCAACAAACGTACCGTTGGCAATCTTCTCAACTAACGGCTTGACGTATCTGTTGAGTTCATCTACCGAAGAACCTGCAGATATAATGGCATCTATCATCTTCTGACCGGTTGTCTTGACTTTCTCAACAATGCCCGGAAGGACAGCATCCCGGGCCGATGTCAGATTGCGTTTGTAATCGGCCACGGCATCGGGTTGGGAGAGTATCTGACGCAGCTCGTCGCCCCGCTCCATGAATATCTCGCGGAACAGCTCCTGCGAGAATTTCTTGAGCGTGCCGTCTATTGACCAGCTCTTGTCATTCTCAATGTTGTTCTCAACGAACTCCATTACGTTGCGCTTATCCTTTGAGTCTTGCTTAATATCTGCCAGGAATGAATCTACAGCCTCGTCAATGACCAGTTCGGTATCAAGTTCAAGGGTAAGGTTTGCACCTATATGGAGTTCGCGGGCCAGACTGCGCAATACCGTCTGGAAGAAACTGTCAATGGTCTCCACTCGGAAACGTCCGTAGTCCTGAAGTATCATGTCAAGTGCCAGTAGAGCCTTGTGGCGGATGGTCTGCTCGTTGAAAGTGACGACTTTCTTGACCTCGTTGTAATAGCCAGCCGATCCGCTCAGATTATGCCCAATGCCGTACAACTGCGACAGGATACGCTGTTTCATCTCGGCCGTAGCCTTGTTTGTAAAGGTTACGGCAAGGATATGACGGTAGTTCTCAGGCTCTTTGATGAGCATGGTGATATATTGCACCGCCAGCCGGAATGTCTTGCCCGATCCGGCCGATGCCTTGTACACAGTCAGGTGCGAATTGTTACCCATGGGAGTTTAAACTATTCAAATTTAGTGATTCCTTTTTATAAAAGCGTTAACTTCGCGGTCCAATTATTTATACTCTGACAGTCAAAACAAATTTCAGATATTATGGGATATATTACTGAGGACAAACGTAAGGTTACCACACAGCGTCTCAGAGAGATGAAACAGCGTGGCGAGAAAATTGCAATGCTTACAGCCTATGACTACACTATGGCCAAGATGGTCGATAGCGCCGGCATTGACGTCATTCTTGTAGGTGATTCGGCATCGAACGTGATGGCCGGCAACCAGACCACTCTGCCCATTACATTGGATCAGATGATTTATCACGCCAAGTCGGTGGTGCGTGGCGTACAGCGTGCCCTGGTGGTTGTAGATATGCCGTTCGGAACATATCAGATCAATGACTCCGAGGCTGTTACTAACGCCATCAAGATAATGAAGGTTTCTCATGCCGATGCCCTTAAGCTGGAGGGCGGCGAGGAGATTCTGCCTCAGGTGCGTCATTTAATAGAAATAGGTATTCCCGTTATGGGACATCTGGGCTTGACACCTCAGTCAATCAATAAGTTCGGAACGTACGCCGTACGCGCCAAGGAGGAGGCCGAGGCCGAGAAACTCATATCCGATGCCCACAAACTTGAGGAGGTAGGCTGCTTCTCGATAGTACTTGAAAAGATTCCCGCAAAGCTGGCCGAGCGCGTAGCCAAAGAGGTATCGGTCCCCATCATCGGCATAGGTGCCGGCGGCGGAGTGGACGGCCAGGTGCTTGTATGCGCCGATATGCTGGGCATGAACAACGATTTCAGCCCCCGATTCCTGCGCCGTTACGCCAACCTCTACGAGACCATCACCAGTGCGGTCGGTCACTACGTGGAGGATGTCAAGAACTCTGACTTCCCCAACGAGAAAGAACAATACTAAGCTTATTACAGTTTGCGGAAGAATCTTTTTTTGCCTTTGTGAAAATGGTGCTTGGGAGGCTCGGATTTGTATTCCGGAGCTTCGCCGAGTTCGGGGGGAAGGGGGACTTTATAGACGTCTTTGCCCAGGAAACGCTCTATCTGGCGGAACTTGGGCTGGTCATCGAGGCTGACAAAGGTGATGGCACAGCCCTCAGCGCCGGCGCGGGCGGTACGGCCGATGCGATGCACATAGTCTTCAGGGTCGTGAGGGACGTCAAAGTTGATGACAAGGTCTATATCATCGATGTCAATACCGCGTGATACGATATCGGTAGCTACAAGTATGTTGATGTGACCGTTGCGGAACTTGTGCATGATCTCATCACGCTCGGCCTGAGCCAGGTCGGAGTGCATCTCACCTACGTTGAGTCCCATGCGGCGCAAAGATTTGGTAATCTCCTTAACCTTTAACTTAGAGGACGCAAAAGCAATTACCCTCTTTGGAGCGTTGTTGCTGAACAAACTCTGGATTATGGCCAGTTTCTGTGCCTCGTAGCATACATATGCGGCCTGCAATATCTTGTCGGCAGGTTTGGATACGGCCAGTTTTACCTCGACCGGGTTGTGAAGGATGGTGCGGGCCATGCGCTGGATTTCATCGGGCATGGTGGCACTGAACAGCATGTTCTGGCGTTTGGCTGGAAGCTGTTTTACAATCTGCATAATGTCGTCGTAAAAGCCCATGTCAAGCATGCGGTCAGCCTCATCCAGGATAAAGAATGAAACCTTGCTCAAATCAATGTTGCCCAGACTGATATGGCTTATCAAACGGCCGGGAGTGGCTACAACAATATCGGCCCCCATGGCAAAGCCGCGCTTTTCCTGCTCAAAACGAATGCCGTCATTGCCTCCGTAGACAGCTGTGCCGGATATATTGGTAAAGTATGAGAATCCTTCAATCTGCTGGTCAATCTGCTGTGCAAGTTCGCGGGTAGGTACCATAATGAGGCAATTCACCGCGTTCTCAGGATAACCGCCATCGGACAGTTTATCAAGTACGGGCAGAAGATATGCTGCAGTCTTGCCGGTGCCGGTCTGAGCTATGCCTATAAGGTCACGTCCCTGCAAAAGGATTGGTATAGCTTTTTCCTGGATAGGTGTGCATTCCTGGAAATTCATTGCATCTATGGCGTCCAGAAGCGCCGGCTGAAAATCTAACTCGTCAAATCTCACGACTAAAAAGTTATTTTGGTGCTTTTATGTAAAGAATTATCGCTACAGGTAGGAAAATCAGATTGGGGAGCCACTCGGCCCAGAATGCCGACATTACACCTTTAATGGCAAAGGTGGATGACACGGTCTGAAACAGTATATATCCAAAACTCAAACCAAGTCCGATGCCAAGATGAAGTCCCATACCGCCTTTGCGCTTTCGGCTAGACAGGGATACACCAATGATAGTCAGGATGAACGATGCAAATGACATGGCATACCTTTTGTGATATTCAATCTCAAAATCCTGTATGTTGCCCAGTCCGCGTTCTTTCTGACGGTTTATGTATTGCCTTAATTCGCCCGATGACAATGTTTCCTGCTGTCCGTTCTCGATAAGGAAATCGGCCGGTTCAAAATGGATTATGGTATCCAGGGTATTCCCCTGGTTTATCTCCTCGATTGGTCCGGACATGTCACGTACCATGTAACCGGTAAGTTTCCAATGGTATTTTTCAACATTAGTGGTGTCATACTGGGCTGTCCTGGCGGTGAGGTGTGAAACAAGTTTTTTGCCTTCAAACTTATCAAGGGTAAACCGGTAACCAGTTTTGTTGTAAATCTCAAACCAGTCAATAAAGGCAATTACTCCATCCTCAACTTCCAACTGCACGTTACGTGTTCCGTCGGAATTGTCACGGGAATAGTGACTCATATTGTACCGGCTCTCAAATTTGAGCCTTACGGTATTTCCTTTGGGGATGATCCACGAGCCAAGGGCAAGAGTGAGACATGAAACCAAGGCTGCCGATACAAGATATGGAATCATCATTCTCTTAAAACTCATGCCGGTAGAGAACATTGCAATTATTTCCGAATTCTCAGCCAGTTTTGAGGTAAAGAATATGACCGCTATAAACAGGAACAACGGGCTGAACAGATTTGCAAAATAGGGAATGAAGGTAAGGTAATACTCAAACAATATCTCGTGAGTTGATGCCTTGCTCAGTTTGTCAATATGCTCGTTGTAGTCAAATACCACAGCAATGGCAATAATGAGAGCTATGGAAAAGAAGTATGTACCCAGGAATTTCTTGATTATGTACCAATCAAGACGGGTAAGTAACCTATGTCTGAACATTTTTGCCATAACCTGTTATAACCGTTGCATTACACGTTTAACCATAATGTCCTTCCATGTGTGATAGTCATCGGCCAGAATGTGCTTGCGGGCCTCGCCGACCAGCCACAGATAGAAAGCCAGATTGTGGATTGAGGCAATCATCAGGGCCAGGTATTCCTGCGCCTTGAACAGATGGTGCAGGTAGGCCTTGGTGTAGAGGGTGTCCACACGTGACGCGCCATCGGGTTCGATGGGTTCAAACACATCCTCCCATTTTTTGTTGCGGATGTTTATTATGCCATCCTTTGTAAAGAGCATGGCGTTGCGGCCGTTTCGGGTTGGCATTACGCAGTCAAACATATCAACTCCCAGCGCTATTGCCTCAAGTATGTTTGCGGGAGTGCCTACACCCATCAGATAACGGGGCTTGTCCTGCGGCAGGATACCGTGAACCAGGTCAATCATCTCGTACATGACCTCGGTGGGCTCACCTACGGCAAGTCCGCCTATGGCATTTCCTTCGGCACCTTTTGATGCAATGTATTCGGCCGATGCGGCTCTAAGGTCCTTGTACACGCAACCCTGTACTATGGGGAACAGAGCCTGATGATAACCGTATTTGGGCTCAGTCTCACCAAAACGCTGAACGCAGCGGTCCAGCCAGCGGTGCGTACGCTCCATGGACTGTTTGGCATATTTGTACTCGGCAGTACCCGGGCAGCACTCATCGAATGCCATGATTATATCGGCACCTATTGTGCGTTCTATGTCCATGACACGCTCCGGGGTGAACAGGTGGCGTGAACCGTCTATGTGTGACTGGAAAGTTACGCCCTCCTCGGTCATCTTTCTTAACCCGGTCAATGAAAACACCTGGAAACCGCCGCTGTCAGTGAGCATGGGTCGGTCAAAACCGTTGAATTTGTGCAATCCGCCGGCTTTCTCAAGGACATCAAGTCCGGGACGCAGGTACAAATGATAAGTGTTTCCCAGAATGATCTGGGCCTTTATATCGTCCTTGAGCTCAGTTACATGAACGGCTTTTACCGAGCCTACGGTCCCCACCGGCATAAAAATGGGAGTCTCAATAACCCCGTGGTCAGTAGTTATCTTTCCGGCTCTGGCGTGGCTTGTACCGTCAGTATGCTCAAGTTGAAATGTCAATCCTTTCACAGATTCAGTCTTTCTTTTCGGGTTGCTGAATTGGAACTATCTCCTGTGCATCTTTCACCTTCTCGTCAAGCAGGGCAATATCCCAAACCTGGCTGATCTCATTCACATAGTGGAACTCCAGACCTTTAAGGTACTCTGCGGGAATCTCCTCAATGTCACGCTGGTTTTCGGAACACAGGATAATGTCGGTTATTCCGGCACGCTTTGCAGCCAGGATCTTTTCGCGAATGCCGCCTACAGGCAGAACCTTGCCGCGCAGTGTAATCTCGCCCGTCATGGCCAGGTTTGCTCTGACCTTACGCTGAGTAAAGGCCGATGCAATTGACGTTGCCATTGTAATGCCGGCCGATGGACCGTCCTTAGGAATGGCACCCTCAGGGACATGGATGTGCACGTTCCATGAGTTGAATACGGCGGGATCAAGACTGAGCAGTTTGGCATGAGCGCGGATGTACTCCATTGCCAGCATTGCCGACTCTTTCATAACGTCACCAAGATTGCCGGTAAGGGTAAGTTTGCCCTCCTTGCCGCGGCTCAGGCTGGTCTCAACGAACAGTATCTCGCCGCCTACAGCAGTCCAGGCCAAGCCTGTAACCACACCGGCGTAGTCATTGCCCTGATATTTGTCACGGGAGTAGGGACGTGTGCCCAGCAGCTCCTTAAGATCATCCGGTTTAACCGTCATTTTGCCAAAATCGGCATCGTTGGCATACTTGCATGCGGTCTTACGGCATATCTTGCCAATCTTCTTGTCAAGTTCACGCACTCCCGATTCACGGGTGTAGTTCTCAATGATTGACTCGATTGCAGCCTTGGATATGCTCAAACTGCCTTTCTTGAGTCCGTTTGCCTCCATCTCCTTGGGAATAAGGTGACGTTTGGCAATCTCAATCTTCTCCTCGGTAATATATCCGCTCACCTCAATTATCTCCATACGGTCCAGCAGAGGAGCGGGTATGGTGTTCAGGTTGTTGGCGGTTGCTATGAACATGACCTTGGACAGGTCATAGTCAATATCCAGATAGTTGTCGTGGAAAGCACTGTTCTGCTCGGGATCAAGCACCTCGAGCATGGCCGATGACGGATCTCCCTGGGTAGTCATCTGGCTGACCTTGTCAATCTCGTCAAGGATAAATACGGGGTTTGAAGAGCCGGCTTTTGCCAAGCCTTTGATAATGCGGCCGGGCATGGCGCCTATATAGGTTTTGCGGTGTCCGCGAATCTCGGCCTCATCGTGCAGGCCGCCAAGTGAAACGCGAACATACTTGCGCTTAAGGGCGTTGGCAATGGAGAGTCCAAGCGATGTCTTTCCAACTCCGGGAGGGCCGTACAGGCAGAGTATGGGCGATTTGAAATCACCGCGCAGTTTCATTACAGCAAGGTGTTCCAATATGCGCTCCTTTACCTTCTGAAGACCGTAATGGTCTTTGTCAAGCGCCTTGCGGGCGTTCTCCATGTCAAGGTTGTCCTTGGTATATTCACCCCATGGCAGACTGAGTACGGTCTGCAGGTAAGACAACTGAACGTTGTAATCGGGTGACTGGGAATTGGTGCGCTCCAGCTTGACCAGTTCCTTGTCAAATATCTTGCGGACATCATCGCTCCACTTCTTCTGGTTGGCCTTGAGGCGCATCTCCTCAATATCCTGGTCCTGAACGCTTCCGCCCAGCTCATCCTGGATGTTCTTGAGTTCCTGCTGCAGAAAATATTCTTTCTGTTGCTTTTCAATGTCTTCATGCGTACGACGCTGGATACTTACCTTAAGCTCGGCCAACTGAATCTCGCGGTTGAGCAGTGAGAGTAGGGTAAGCGCACGGCTGGAACATGTGCCTTCACGCAGCAGACGCGCCTTGTCCTTTATGTCAAACGGCAGGTTTGCGCATATAAAGTTTATCAGGAACAGTCCGTTGGATATGTTCTTGAGTGCGAATGCCGCATCGGGCTGAACGTTGTCCGACAGCTTTACGTATTTGATTGCCGCGTCCTTGCACGAGTCAACAATTGCCTTGAACTCCTTGCTGCGTGTAGGGGGCAGAACCTCGGGGAAAAGTTCGGCAGTGCCTATCAGGTAAGGGTCAAACTCCAATATCTGTGTAAGCTTGATTCTCTGCATACCCTGAAGGACTACAGTGGTGGTCTGGTCCGGCATATCGAATATGCGGATAACCTTGGCCATCACACCTACCGAATACAGGTCGTTAATGTCCGGCTCTTCGGTGTCTGGGTCTTTCTGGCAGAAAACGGCAATCTGTTTGCCGTCGGCTGATGCTTTCTGTATCAGTTTGAGTGACGATTTGCGGCCTACGGTCACGGGCATGACAACCGTGGGGAACAGCACCATATTCCTTAAGGGAAGAATGGGTACAACCTCGTCAAGGTTGGTGTCAAAAAGCCCGCTTTCGTTGCCGTCAAAATCGGCTATCATTGAGAAAGCCGGATTTGACTCGTCAAAAGTGTCTTGGTCCTGATGTCTTTTGGTAAACATATATCCTTTTGTAAATAATCTGCAAATTTAGACAATTGCGCGCACGTAACGGCATTTTATGCCGTCAAAAGCCGTGAATAAAACAAAAATAGTAATTTTGCCACGGTATTTGTCAACTAACTTATGTCAAACCAGTACTTTGATTTCAAACAGTTCAGGATAGAGCAGGACAAGTGCTCCATGAAAGTGGGGACCGATGGCGTCCTGCTTGGCTCATGGTTTGCATTGGAACCTGGCATGAGCGTGCTTGACATAGGTACCGGGACGGGTCTTGTAGCACTCATGGCGGCACAAAGGGGCGCGGGTAGGGTGACTGCCGTAGAGATTGATCCCGATGCTGCGGTTCAGGCTATTCAGAACGTCAAAAAATCCCCCTGGGCCGGTCTTATAAATGTTGTAAACGCCGATATCGCGGATTATACGCCTCAATACAAGTTTGACCGTATTGTGTGCAATCCTCCCTATTTCAGGGATTCATTGCGTTGCCCTGATGCCGGCCGCAATACAGCCAGACATAATGACTCCCTGAACTTTGAAACGCTTGCCAGATGTTCCGCCGGCATGCTTTTGCCCGATGGACTGCTTTGCCTTGTGCTTCCGTTTGATTCGGTGGATGTATTTGTAAAGTGTGCTGCAGGCCAAGGGTTGGACCTTTGTAGAAGGACGGATGTTGTAACCGCTCCCGGCAAGAGTCCCAAACGCTCACTTGTTGCATTCGCAAAGCGTTGCACACCATTTGAGGGCAATGTGCTGTCAATATGTGACTCCAATGGGAATGAGACCCCGGAGTATGTAGAGTTTGTAAGAAACTTTTATCTTAAATACTAGATACCGCGACGCTTGTCCGGGATGAGAACCTTAAGGCCTTGGGGCACCAGTTCAATATGGATTTCCCTGCCCATGGTAACCGGCTCGCCGTCAAAGTGGGCAGGCCCCTCATTATCGCGGGTAATGGTAACTCCCCGGCATTTCCTGACACTTACGTTAGGGTTCTTGTCAATCTGCCTGTTGAACAGTTGGAAAGCAATGAGCGGGGCGTCAATCACACTGAACGGATGTGCGGCTATTACATCCAGTACACCGTCCTGGAGTGATGCCGTAGGGGCTATATAGGCGTTGTTGCCCCATTGGTCGGCATTGGCGCAGGTAATGAAAAATGCCTCGAAAGTCTCACTGGAATTGTCAAATGAAAGCTTGTATGTCTCGTTATGATATGTGGCAATCTCTTTCATTATGCTCTCCAGATATGTGAGTACTCCGCGAGATCCGGATTTTGAGAAAGAATCACTTACCTTTGCGTCAAAACCTACGCCACAGGTGCAAAAGAACGGCTGGTTCTCCATCATTCCGTAATCAATTGTGGCAAATTTGGATTTGTCCAACCATTTTACTGCTTTAAAGGGGTCTATAGGTATGCCCAGATGACGTGCCAGACCGTTGCCGGAACCGCATGGGATAATGCCTAATGCGGTATCGGTCCCTATAAGTCCGCAACCTATTTCGTTCACGGTACCGTCACCACCTACTGCAATAACCGCATCATAGTTCTTTGCTGCATATTCCTGTGCCAGTTCTTTGGCGTGACCTTTATATTCTGTGCTGATGATTTTGTAATCGTACAAATCACGGTTAACGAACCTCTCAATTATGGGTATTACAGGAATGAGACGGTAACTCCCGGAGTTGGGATTATGAACAAACACTATTTTCCTTTTTATATTCATATAAAGGTCTTGTCCTGAATGCAAAGATACAAAAAAAACACTAATTTTGCGCCGTTATGAATAAACTAAGTGAAAGGTGCGCCAAATACAGGCTCCCACAGATAGGGATGGCGCGAGGACTATATCCATACCATAAGTGTATTTCAAGCAAACAGGATACAGAGGTTATAATGGAGGGCCGCAAGGTTCTTATGTTCGGTTCCAACTCGTATATGGGACTTACCAATCATCCTAAAGTTATTGAGGCCGCAATAGATGCAGTCAACAAATACGGTACCGGTTGTGCCGGCTCACGTTATCTGAACGGCACTCTTGACATTCATAAGGAGTTTGAGGCCGAACTTGCGGAGTTTGTCGGTAAGGATGATGCCATAATCTTTTCTACCGGTTTCCAGACAAACCTAGGTACCATTTCGTGCCTTATGGGTCGTGAGGATTATGTGATATGTGATGAACTTGACCATGCTTCGATTGTTGACGGCCGACGTCTTTCATTTGCCAAGCCGCTAAAGTACAAGCATAATGATATTGCATCGCTTGAAAGAACACTCCAGCGTTGCGAGCCTGAATCACTTAAACTTATTGTGGTTGACGGCGTGTTCAGCATGGAGGGTGACCTGGCAGACCTGCCCGGCATTGTGGCCTTAAAGGACAAATACAATTGCAGCATTATGGTCGATGAGGCTCACGGACTGGGCGTTATGGGCGATCATGGCCGTGGCGTGTGCAACCATTTTGGACTTACAGACCAGGTTGACATCATTATGGGCACATTCAGCAAGTCACTGGCTGCCATTGGCGGTTTTATTGCAGCCGATAAGGATATCATCAACTGGGTGCGTCATCATTCCCGCTCATACATTTTCAGTGCCAGCAATACCCCTGCGGCAACTGCTGCAGCCCGTGCCGCTTTGCAGATAATCAAGGATGAGCCGGAGCGTCTGGAACGTCTATGGGATCTTACCAATTACGCTCTTGATAGTTTCCGTCAGTTGGGATTTGAGATAGGCAAGACATCGACCCCAATCATACCTTTATACATAAGGGATATCCAAAAGACATTCGCGGTTACCCAGCAACTCTTTAAAGAGGGTGTGTTTGTGAATCCGGTAATTCCGCCTGCCTGCTCACCCGATGATACGCTTATAAGGTTCTCACTTATGGCTACGCACACTAAGGAGCAGATTGACATTGCCACTGAGAAGCTGGTCAAGTGCTTTAAGGAACTTGGAATTTTGAAATAAAAAATATTTGCTGATTTTGTCTTAAAAGCGTACCTTTGTGCCGCTTTTCTGGACAGAGAGGCTTTCGGGATGTAGTTCAGTCCGGTTAGAATGCCTGGTTTGGGACCAGGTGGTCGAAGGTTCGAATCCTTTCATCCCGACAAAAGGGGAGGCAAAATTGCCTCCCCTTTGTCGTGTGAAAGGATTCAAGGCCTCCTTTTAATTCTCAATTTTCAATTTTCAATTCTCAATTATTTTATAAAAAGGTTGGGGGGTAATAAAAAAGGTGTACCTTTGCAGTCAGGAAAGCAGAATGGATTGAATCAGAGTTTTCCTATTATTGAGTTGTGCGCATAACGCACATTGTGTACGGTAACGTACCC
>CACWIN010000042.1 GCA_902760965.1 uncultured Bacteroidales bacterium
GTGATGAAAAATATTTCGTCCCTTTAGATGTGGGATAGAATTTTACCCCTATATTTGCATCGAAACGCAAAAACGAACGTAATATATGCACAAAATCCCTGATTCTTATTTTAAAGGAAGCATTCTGGCATGCTACATACTACTGATTCCGTTGTACGCATTCTTTTTTCTTTTAGGGGCAAAACCATTCCACCTGGATACCTTCATGGATGTAACAGAGGGACAGCTTGCATTCAGAGTAGCCATAATGGTGGCCATAGAGATTGTTGTAGTTCTAATAAGCCGATTGATAATGCTTCTGGTAAGGAGCAAGCACCAGCTAAACTATACCGGATTCATTATATGGGAGATCCTGGAAGGAGTAACCATTACCATGTTCTGCGCTCTGTTTGTATGGCTCATGGAAAAACGTACCATACTATATGTGGACCTGCTGCCAAAGCTCTTTCTGGTAACATGCTCAATACTTGTATTCCCTTATATAATAGTAGCCCTGCTGTCAGAACTTAAAGACAAGGACAACAAGATTGCCAAGAACATTGTAACTATAGAGAAATACGCCTCAGGACAAATAGGACGCGAGGACAGCACCCTGCCCTTCCTGGACGAAAAGAAAGCCCTTAAGCTTGCCGTAACCGCCAATGCCATACTTTATCTGGAAGCGGCCGACAACTATGTAAACATATGCTATCTGAACAATGACAAACTGGTGCGCTTTCCGTTACGCAACTCCATGCGCTCCATAGAACAGATCTGCGAGTCCAACAATATTGTTCGCTGTCACAGGTCCTATTATGTAAACTTAAGGAAAGTAAGAGCCATACAGAAAGGTCCCGACGGCCTGTTTGCCGAGCTTTCCTATGCTGCTGCTCCTCACATCCCTATATCATCCACGTACTCGGAGGCTGTTACGGGTAAGTTCTCAACACTCACTTCTTTCTCTTCTGTTCCAGTTTAGCCTTTATCTCCTGACGAGTTTCCTTGATGTCACGAGCCGCTACGCGGATATTGCGGCGAGCACGGATACGCATAGCCAGCACAAACTCAGCGCCCGGCATCTTGTCCGAACGGTACATACGCTCATATATAAACAACGAGAGCATGAAATATATACCTGTCAGGACCCAAAGCGAAATGCTCTCAATACGTACATCCTGAAGCAACGCGCCTGCGGTATTGATACGGGCAAATCCGTTTATGCCATGCGTTGACGGGAATATCTGAGCCAGAACCTTCCAGAATGCAGGCATATTTGACGAAGGCCACGATATACCACTCATGAATATGAGCGGAACCGAAACGAACACAAACAGCAGGAAGCATGATTCCCTGTCCCTTACAAAGAAAGATATGCACATTGCAAAGAATATGCTGGAAAGCAGGAACGGTATAACGAACGCAATCAAAGTAGGCAATTGCCACAGCTGGGGCATATGGAACAGCCAAGGTACAAAGCAAAGCACATATGTAGCGGTGAATCCATAAACCAGAAGATAGGCAATAGACTTGCCGCACAGTACTGTCATGGGGTTGTCATACTCATGTCCCAGAATCAGAGAACCGGCACGGCGGCGTTCAGCCTCGGTTCCTGCCAGCATAGCTACACCCAGCACAAGTGTCTGCTGCAGCAGCAATACGAGTATTGCAGGTATCAGGAATGTCTGGAATCCGTTTGCCGGGTTGAACATTGTAACATACTCGTTCTGGATAGGCATGGTCATTACATCCTTTTCCCAATCCGAGAGTCCGGACAGGCGCTCCATCTGGATATCGCGGTTCATATCAAGCGATACTATGGTACAACCGCTTAGCATAGCCTTGTAGTACAGCAGACCACTCATGTCGCAGTACAGATTAATGGTAGCCTGACGACCTTCGGTCAATGTACGTTCAAACTCGGCAGGAATATGGATCAGGCCGTATGCCTTATGCCGGTGGATAAGGTTACGGGCCTCCTCTATATCGGAGCAGTAGGATATTATCTTTAAATCCGGTGTAGCGTCACTTTTGCGCAGGAACTCACGGCTTGTAGCGCTTCGGCATTCATCAACTACCACTACAGGCACTTCACGTACCACCTCACGGCCATACAGATAGGCATACAGCAACGGATAGAGCAGCGGTACTATAATAAAGAACACCAGCACACCTACATCCGAGAATGTACTGCGGAGTTCCTTTCCACACACGTCAAGCAGATTTTTTACCCACATATCATTGGTTTTGATTAAGGTAAATAAGAATATTCATGCGCAGCTTTCCTGAGCATATGAATGTCAACAAGCGGCAGGATAGTGAATGCTATCATAGCCACGTAGAACCAGGCCGAATAAACCAGCGACACTCCGTTCAACGCCTGATCCACATATATAAGGAAATAATACCTTAAAGGGAACAGGTATGACAAAGCCTGGAGAGCAGCGGGCATTCCCATAACGGGAAATGAAAAACCGCTGATAGGTATGGAGAGTACACCCCAAAGCGTACACAGGCTCAATGACCAGCGCAATGACGGGATGGCCGATGCAATGAATACGGCAAATCCCTGTGATGCAAGGATAAGCAGTTCCGCAGCCACAAACATTGGCCAGAAACCGTTATGATGCGGGAATCCCAAATAGCCGTACAGCAGCACCAGATAAATTATAGCCATTAGCGAGAACACCATTGTCTGAGGGAACAGCTTTGCGCTGACAGCTTTCAGTATGTTGTCATCGGCCATACCCAACCATTCCTTTGAGGTACCGTCCTTTAGCTCCGTATGTATTGAAAAACAGGTCACCATAAGGATCATCAACGCCAGTACAGCTGGCAGGATAGTATTACTCAGATAGACATTATAGTTGAGCCATGGGTTGCCCAACGGACGCATATCCATCTTGATAGGCTGCAAAAAGCCCATTGCCTGATCCATATTGGCTCCTCTTGCCAAAAGTACCTCACGTCCTACTGCGGCCGATGCCATTACTGCCATAGTCTTCATGTCGCGATACAACAGCGAAGACGGTATCAGGTATGTTCCGTTAGTGTAGATGGATATCTTGGGCTGCTCCTGGCTGGACGCCTTTTCCTGAGTGCCTTTGGGAATGTAAAAGAATCCGTATATCTCATTCTTTTGCATTGCCTCACGAGCCTCGGCAAAATTTGAGTACTGCTTTATTATCTCGGTCTGCTGATAAGAGTCCAGATTACGCAGAATGGAGCGTGATACCGGGGTATTGTCGGCATCGACCACACCGGCCGGCAGACTCTGAGGCAGCCCCTCCTTCATCAGGGTAGTAAAGAATACAAAACAGAACAGGGGCGCAAAGACCATACTCAGTCCGTAAAGCGGACGCGACTGCATACGCAGGATCTCACGTCTTGCTATAGCCCAGAATCCTTGCTTTGTTCCACTCATGGCTGTTTACTTTCTGTCTATAATCACTGTCATTCCGGGACGCAGATTCTCAACTTTCTGCTGGGGTACGCCACGTACTTCGAATGTCTTAAGGTCATACTGACCAGTTGCCTTTGTAGCCTTCCATGCAGCATAAGAACCCAAGTCACGAATATATGTAACCTTTATTTGGACATTTTTGTCCAATGCCGGGACAAAAGCGTCACGCACTGCTCCCATTGTCAAATCCTGAAGCAAATCCTCACGGACATTGAACGAAACCCACATGTCATCCATCACGGCTATGTTCATAATAGGAGCACCGGTTCCAACCAGCTCGCCAACCATGGGGAATATCTCGCTCACCTCACCGTCAAGCGATGCAGTAAGGACTGTCTCGTCAATATAAGAGTTAACCTCGGCAACCACACCCTGAGCCTGACGCATCTGGGCTGCTGCCATCTCCTTAACCTCTTCTTCGGCTCCGTTAACGGCCATGTCATACTGTGACTTGGCTGCCTTTTCGGTTGCAACGGCAGCATCGTACTGGGCCTTGGCCTCATCACGTTTCTGCTCGCTTACCACACCCTCGGCAAAGAGGTTTTCCACACGGCGGTATGTCTTTTCATATATCTCCAGACCTGCCTTGGCTTTCTGCCAGATTTCATATGCGCCCTGGATCTGCTCCTCACGGGCACCCTTCTGAGCCTTTGCGTTCTGAGCGGTAGCGGCACTGAGCACGGCCTCGGCCTGAGCCTGCTTGGCATTGATATCGGGAGTGTCAAGAATGGCCAGAGTATCACCTGCATGTACAAACTGACCTTCATGAACCAGGATCTTAAGAATACGTCCGGGAACTTTACTTGATACGCGGTATTCGCTGGCCTCGGCCTGTCCCTGAACTATCTCAGGCTCACGATGTCTGAATGTGTAGATTCCTACTGCGCATACAATCACAACCACAACTGCAAATGCTGTCAATGACAGCGCAATGTTCATTCTCTGTGTCTTGTTGTCCATATCTTTGTTTTATTTATCGTTTACACTTAACTGACCTGTAACCTGACGCAGATAAACTGTAGCCATTATACGGTCTATGCGGGCATCTATCTCCTCGGAGTGAGCCTTGAGCCATGCTGTCTGTGCAGCTAGCACAAGCTGCGACTCTACAACACCCTCCTTGAAACCTATATTTGCAATTCTAAGGTTCTCCTCGGCGTTCTCCATATTCTTAAGAGCCATCTCCAGGCGAGAATCAGCCTCGGCTATCTTTTTTTCATACTGCGATGCCTGAAGTGACACCTTGCCACGGGCGTCTTCCAACTGATACTGGGTAATGATCTTGTCGGATTTGGCACGGCGGTACTTGTTAAGTCCTTCGCCAAAATGGAATACCGGAATCTTGGCTACTACGCCCACATTCCACATTCCGTGAAATTCATTGGCTATACCATCATGAGCCGACGGATTGGTTACCAGGTAGTTGCCCATCAGAGCAACGGTTGGCAGATAATCGGCACGTACAATCTTTGATTTCATGTCGTACATATTGACTGCCAGTTCCAGACTTTTAAGTTCGGTACGGTTCTCATAAAGGTCCTCCTGGGTATATGTAACCTCATCGGCAGGGATATCAAGTGTCTCGTTCAATTCATCCTTAAGCATAATCTCGCTGTCCAGGGGTAATCCGCACAACTGGCAAAGCAGCATTTTGGAGAGTGCCAGACCATTCTGAGCCTTTATCTGACTCATCTCGGCCTCGTTTAGTTTTACCCTAACCGAAAGCTGGTCGGAAGAGGTTGCCAGGCCCTCCTGCTTAAGGATCTCAACATTCCTGTCCATCTGGCGCAGCAGCTCCACATACTGGTCGGTAAGACGCAGTTTGTTTGCAACCGATACTATCTGCCAGTAAGCTTCATCGACCGTAACCAGTACTTTCTGGTCCTCACCGTCCAATTGTGTCTGAGCCAGTTCCTTGGCATATGCAGTCACCTTATTATATGCGCGTATCTTGCCGCCCACATAAAGGGGTTCCTCGACCGATATCATTCCCACATATACATTCTGGATATCAAGTGTAAGATCGTTTGACAGCTCCTGACCAACCTTGTTCAGAGTACCAGCCACATCGGCTGTCGACATCTTTCCGATAAGATAATCGACCGTATTCTTGACTGTGGCATCGGTCATATACAACGAAATGAAAGCGGGATCGGTCATCAGAGAATTCTTTGCGCCCGATACCAGGGACGTGCCCATCCCTGACAAAGAGTTGCGTTGATCCTGACTGGCCAGGTTAATGTTTTCGCCATTGTGCAGGTAAAGTCCCATGGCCGACACCTTAGGCAGATAGTTGGCAAATGCGGTCTTGCTGTCATATTCTGCAGCAGTCACCTTTTCCTGTGCCATCTTGGATTGTCCGTTGTTTTGAAGAGCCATTGACCTGCATTCTTCAAGTGAGAGTACTGTCTGAGCAACGGAGGGAATAGCCGGAGCGGCCATCATCATAAGTCCTACCGTCAGCAGGATTTTTCCGGTTTGTTTCATATCTTATTAGTCTTATTAATCCTTTTTATTACGGTTGCAAAGGTAATGCCAAAACAGACAACCAAAGCAATCTTTTTAATCACTATTTGTATCTATTGGTCGAAAATACCAACAAATAGGTACATTATTTCATAAAAACGTATTACTTTTGGCGCAAACTAAAAGACAAACCAGATGGAATCGTATTCAGAGATGCTCATAACGCCCTCCAGAATCAAGCAGATGATTCCCTCGGGCATATCGCTTGGAGTAGGCGATGATTTCTTTATTGCGCGACTGCAGGAAAAGCCTCAATACAAATACCTGCGTTATCCTTTCCGTGTAGATTGCTACATGGCTGCATATTGTGTAGAAGGTGCCGCCGATTGCACGGTTAACCTTACGGATTATCACCTGACCACCGGTACACTACTACTTATAACACCAGGCAATATAGTCAGGATAACCCAGCCTGATGAGCTTGCAGACAACCTGCGTTTCTCTATCATATGCGCTTCCGCCTCTTTTATATCCAGTATTGGCATCAATCCCACCAAATTCCTGGTGGAGGCAATGGATGTACTCAGGGACCCGTGCATTCATCTTTCGGCCGATGAGACCGAGATGCTGCACAAATATGTCAATCTGGCACTTGACATCACCAAGACAAATCCTCAGTTTGTGCATGACAGTTTGGCCGGTCTGGTATCATCGGTCTTTTATCAGTTTGCCGGCTTTCTGGCAGACTCCAAGAAACGTCAGGATATGGAGGCTCCTGCACGCACCACGCGTCAGCGCCAGATGCTGGAGCAGTTCATAAAACTGGCTATTAACGATCATGCCAGCGAACATCTGGTAGGATACTATGCCGACAAAATGTGCGTAACGCCAAAATATCTGTCCAAGATTGTAAAGGAGGCCAGCGGCCGTTCTGTACCACAGTGGCTGAATGAGTTGCTCATACTGGATGCAAAAAACATGCTGCGACACTCCGATTTGACAATCAAAGAGATCGCAGCACGTCTTAACTTTCCCAGCCAGTCATTCTTTTTCCGGTTCTTTAAGAACCACACCGGCCAGACTCCCACTCAGTACAGAGCAGAATGAGGCCATTGGGGACGGTTCCGTTTGGCTCGTTTTTAACAAACGAGCCAAACGGAACCGTCCCCAATGGCTCATCTGATGAGAATTATCTTACCATTGTAAATATAGAGTCCAGGTTCAGTGGGCTCACCCTCCAATTCATGTCCATCAATGCCATACCAAACATTGTTCTGGCTAGGATTAACCACAATCTCAAGAACTATAGAACCGTTATCGTCGGTAGTAAATGTTGCAACATCGGTCCATGCTGTGATTTCGCCGTTGCTTACGCCCTGAATCTGGAACTCATAGGATGTATTGGGGGTAAGACCTGTCATCACATATAATTCATCGTTAACCGTCACGGTGGTCCACTCATCGGCATAAATGCCTATTCCATCAAGGGCTATAAAATCCTTTCCTTCATCTTTCAGACGGAAAGCTATATATCCCTTAGCGCCGTTATAGCTGCTCAGGTCAACAGAGTACTCATGCCATACATAACCTTCATCACTATGTACGGGTTCTGCAACTTTTTCAAAATCACTCAAGTTATACGTTGTGGTTGACACCCAAATCTCATAATGCTCGTGTTTGTCAGGGTTGTCAAGCATCCAGTACTTAAGGGTTCCTTCCAATGTCACCAGAGGCGAGATAAACCAGTTGTCAACGGAACAACCCTGACCCGTACTTGAATCATAACTTCGGGCCATAGCTACATAATCACCGCTATATCCGTGAAGTACATAATTGGTGGCATTATATATATCAAGTATTCTCCAGTTTGTACTTGCTGATCCACCCTGGTTACGTACGCGCCAGCCTATCTCGGATCCTTCAAAATCCATATAATAGAGAGGCTTGGTCCTGTAACGCACATTGTATGACTGAGCATTGCCCCACCATTTTAAAGAAGCGCTTTGGGATGAAATGTCATCGGTAACAACATTATTTGGAGTTGTGAGAAGCTCTTTAATATCTATATCGTCAATATACCACTCTGAGCTTCCGGCCACAGACCTTATTGCAATGTATTTAATCTCAGTGCCAAATTCAGCTTCACACCAACTCCAGCCGGAAATGATATCATTACTTCCACTTTTCCAGTTGAACGCCTCCAGATCATTGGTCGTAGTGGAAACACCCACATCAAAAACTACTGCTTTATTCCTACTGCCATGCATATGGAAAGTCATTAATAAGCGGGCAGGCGTAGTTATCTGGGGCGAGATAAGATACTGAGAGTGGTCGTCGCATTCCATAAACTTGAAACTGTAGGACCCGGTATTACAATCCATCGAAGAAATACCTGTATTTGCAGAACCATCTCCATATCCGTCAGCTATAGTCCATCCGTTCAATCCATTTTCAAAACCATACTGATAGGGTATGTCAATCTGAGTAATACCTTCAACTAATGTGGCACTGGTAGTAAAGTGAAGATAAACAGAATATCCCCCGGCATTAGAATTCAAATCGTACCCCGAAGAATCGCCGTTCTTTCCCAGTGCTCCACTTTGGGTGCCATTGAAACTAATACTTTTTACCGCCCTGTTGTCTTGGAAAGAATCTTTGGTATAGTACAGGTGTATAGCATCACTGTTATTACCCGTACCGCTGTTCAGATCACCTTTCTGACCACAAAAGTGGCTGCCGCCCACATAAGGAACAAGGTGATAATTGCGACTAAGATACTGTAATTGAGCGTTTACGTTATTAGCTCCCTGTTTAATGAACAGGTCAGTAATATAGAAACTGTCTTGACTGCTACCCACTTTATAAAACAGATAGATATAATCTCCGCCGGCACCGGTATTCAGATCTTTTTCAATCATTCTCCAGCCATCCGATTCAAGTGAACTCTTGTAACTGTTCACTTCATCTCTGGTGCCACCTACCAGTTTTAAATCCGTAATATACTCCGTCGCCCAAACCATTTGGGAAAAAAGACAAAGGAGCATAATTGCTGCACCTCTACGCAAGGAACACTTGTTTGATACGTTTGTTGATTTCATAAAAAATAAAGGAACTATTGATATAATTAATTACAAGCCTTGGCTGTATGTGGCAAAAATAGATAAAACAAATAACATAATAATCAATCAATTAAAAGAAAATTGGTGCCGTAATAGGAATATTATCATTTACCCTTCAGGGGGACCTTTGGACCTGGCAGATGCTTACACTCTCGCTTGCATCGGTTGCAGCTCTGGTAATACCCGGATTCTTATATTTTCAGCAAAGATAAGTGCAAATCAGGCCAATGCCAATGCCTACGCCAACGTTAATAAGCTTGGCCTTCAGGAATGATCCGCGGCTCTCGGCCAGAAGAGGCAGCGACGCATGTCCGTCCTGACTGATGCAGCTGGCCAACAATACCGGCATCGGCACCACACCGGCGGCATAAAGTGATACGAATATCAGATGAGGGCCGGACTCAGGGATTATTCCCACTGCCGCCGCCAGGAGTATCATAAGCAGTGTGTTGTCACTTATCCATGATGTAACGTCAAAATATGACATAAGCACGCCTATTACGAGTATTGTTCCGAACGTCCACAGGAATATGCCGGGCAAATGATGGGTCACTATGTGTTCCCACAGATGCTCCTCCACAAAATGGTCACCGGCAAACAGCAGCATGCCAAGAACTGCAAGACTCAACGCTGCAAACAGCCAGTACATCCACTCCTCTGACAGCAGGTTAAAGGCCGCCCGATTGGAGCCAACGCCAATGCCAACGTCCTCATCGGCCCCTTCAAGCCAACCGCCCAACAACGCGCCCAAAAACACCAGCACGCCAAGGAACATCACTATGCGCTGCCATCCGTAATGACGCTCATGCTTATGCTCGTGATTAGGTTCGCGGTCCTCATCATGCACGTTCATTGAGTGGCAACCATCGTACTTGCTATGGAACAGGTCCACCAGCAGGCCTACTACAACAGCCACCACAAAGAGAATCAGGAATATCCATGCCGACTTGCCCGGGAACATGGCCAGCATTACGAACGCCTCGTCGCCCGATGATGCAATCATCATGGCAATCAGTGCGCCAAAACTTATCAGGCCATGAGTATATAGAGAAACCGACGCGAATCCGCCCATGCATCCGGGTATTGCGCCCAGTAAAGCCGACAGCAGTATCTGGCCCAGACGGTGATTCTTGAGGCCGCCGAACATGCGCCCGTTTGAACGCACGTTGAATACCTCAATAAGCATCATCATGATGACCACCAGTCCCGTAACCAGGACCGCAGTACGCAACGACTCCGTCAGAATCTCAACAATCATCAATAAAAACTACTTGAACAGATACTGTGCAAACTCATGCAGTGACTTGCGCCAAACCTGCCACTCATGGTCACCGGGATAGGAGTTGAACTTGACCTCCACACCGCCGTCACGCATCTTCTTTACTATATTGCGGGTATATTCAATACGTGGATCCTGCTCACCGCAGCTAAGGAAGAACACGTCAAACTGCTTGTTAAAGTTCTTGGTATCGGACAGCATGCCCGGGCACTCGGCCTCCAGGTCAAAGTTTGAAGCTCCCGAAATCCCGCCGAACATGCCCGTTGAGAATACACCTACATTTGCGAACACCTCCGGGTCACGCAGGCCTATGTAGAATGACTGGCCGCCACCCATGGACAGACCGCACATGGCACGGCTCTTGCGGTCCTTCTTGGCACGGTATGTCTTCTCTACAAAAGGAATTACATTATCTATCAGCTCACTGCGGAATGTCTGCATACCCTGCCAGCTGTAACCGCCCATACCGCCACCCATGGCGCCACTACGAGCCTGCACATTGCTGTTTGCGCTTACCACGATCATAGGTACAGCCTTTCCTGCGGCAATCAAATTATCCATAATCATGGCAGTACGGCCTTGCTCCATCCAACCGCGGTGATCCTCACCGCCACCATGCTGGATATAAACAACCGGATACTCCTGCTTACTTTCATTGTAACCGGCAGGAGTATAAACCATAAGCGGACGCCACGCCTCCTCAACCTTTGAGTAGTAGTAAACTGTATTGACCTCGCCGTGAGGCACATCCTGTACCTCAAACACATCCATGCCATCCTCCTTTATCTCAATAGCACTTGTCCATCGGCTGCAACCGTAAAACGGCTGGCTGGCGGGATCGGACACGGATACATTGTCTATGAACAGGTTGTAGTAGTGGAATCCCGGTACCTGCGGTTTTGTGGTAACAGTCCATGCACCGTTCTCGCCCTTGGTCATATCATATTTGGTGCCTCCCAAATCTATCTGAACGTTCTGAGCCTGCGGAGCCTGTACTCGGAACATCACGCTGTTATCGGCCAAGACACGCGGATAACTGTTACGGTTTATGTTGGTGACGGGAGAGTACGAACCCTCGGGGAAACTCTCCATACGTGGTCTCTGAGCGGCAGCATAGCTGCACAAAACTGCCATAAGCATGGCGGCCATAATCTTTGAAGTCCTCATAATTACAATTGGTTATGTCTGTTTTTTAATAGCACGTAAAGAATCACCGGAGCGCCAATGGCGGGCGTAATGGCATTGAGCGGAATCAGACCGCGGTTTCCGGGAATGGAGCTGAGCACGTTGCACAGCAGCGCCACGACAGCACCCGTCAGTATGGTTACAGGCATCAGACTGCGATGGTTACTGGACTGCAGCATAAGACGTCCAATATGCGGCACTGCCAGTCCGATGAATGAAACCGGACCGCAGTATGCAGTTATGATAGCCACCAGCAGACTGGTTGACAGCAGCAGCCAGTTACGGGTGCGGATAATGTTCACGCCCAGATTCTCGGCATACATATCGCCCAGCAGCAGCGCATTGAGCGGTTTTATCAGTGAGACCGCAATCAGCAATCCTGCCGCCGAAACCACACAATATACCGGAAGCTGCCCCATGGAAACTCCGCCAAAGTTACCCATACCCCACATAGTATATGAATGAACACCTTCGGCAGTAGAAAAGAAATTGAGCAGAGAAATGAGAGCCGATGCCAGATAGCTTACCATGATACCCACAATGAGCAGCATTACCGGGTTCTTTAGCTTGGCCGACAGGAACAGCACCAGCGCGGTTACCGCAATAGCCCCGGCAAAAGCACCTACTATTACTGACATGGAACCGCCCAATGTCAGGTTGCCCATTGTCAGGTTGCCGCCAAACAGCAACATTACCAACGCCACACCTAAGCCTGCTCCTCCATTAATGCCCAGGATATCGGGACCTGCCAGAGGATTACGGAAAGCGGTCTGAAGCATAAGGCCCGATGCCGCCAGCGACGAACCGGCCAGCAGTGCTGTGACTGCCGACGGGAGGCGTGACTCCCTGATAATAAAGTCCCAGCTCTCACGGCTGGCTCCGTTGCCTGTAAGCGATGCAATGACATCCTTGAAAGGAATATGCACCGTACCCCAGCACAGGTTCAGGAAAAACAGTACCAGCGTTGCCGTTACCAGTGCAATAAAAATTGAAATCGATTTCCTTTTATCTCCAGCCATAATCTCCGTATATGGCTACAAATTTAATCAAAAAAGCTATCTTTGATAATAATCTAAGATAAGCTACGCCTCGGGATAAAAATAAACAAGTTTCTTTTTTTCTCCTCTCGGCTTGCATTATCTTTGCTCACAGATTAGAGAATTATCAACCTATAAAAATACAACAATGAAGAAAATCCTTTTCGCAGCAGCCCTAATGGCGCTCTTTACAGTGAATGCAAACGCACAGTTCGGATTCGGCGCTCCCCAGCAGCAGAACGGTGAGCCCAAGGCTCCCGAGCTTGAGTATGTAGTACGCCTTAACGTAACTCTTGGCCAGGCCTACTCATCGGGCGACAACGGCAAGGGCACACGCACCATCATCCCTATTACCGGCGGTACTTTTGAGGGTCCTAACATCAAGGGTGAGGTTCTGCCCGGCGGTGCCGACTATCAGCTGGCTGTTGACGGCCGCAATGAGGTTGAGGCTATATACTGCATCCGTACCGATGACGGTGTAACCATTCACGTTCGCAACAATGGTATCATCAAGATGGGTGGCCAGGGTGGTATGTATTTCCGCTGCGCTCCCAAGTTTGAGGCTCCCAAGGACAGCAAGTACGCTTGGCTGAACGAGTGCCTGTTCCTGTGCCAACCCGGTTTTGGCGGTGCCGGTGGTGGTATCACCCTCGACGTCTGGAAAGTCAAGTGAGGATATAATCCACAATCCACTGACCTACTTCGCGGGTGCCGTAGTGTGCGGCGCCCGCGATTTGTATCTCGGGGGTGCGGACGTTGGCGTCTAGGGAGCCTTGGACGGCTTTGCGGATAAGGGCGCCTTCATCGTTGAGGCCGAAATACTCAAACATCATGGCGGCACTCAGGATCTGAGCTATGGGGTTGGCAATGTTCAGACCCTTGCCCTGCGGCCATGAGCCGTGAACGGGCTCAAATACCGGAGTGTGATCTCCCGTTGATGCGCTGGGCAGCAGACCCATGGAGCCGGTAATGCACGATGCCTCATCGGTCAGGATATCGCCAAAGGTGTTCTCGGTAACAATTACGTCAAAGAAACGGGGCTCCTGGATCATACGCATGGAGGCGTTGTCAACGAACATGAAATCGGTAGTTACATCGGGGTACTCCTTCATTACCTCCATGGCAACATTACGCCACAAACGTGAACTGGCCAGCACGTTAGCCTTGTCAACCACGGTCAAGTGATGTTTGCGGGCACGTGCATACTGATAGCCCACGCGCAAAATGCGCTCCACCTCGGCGCGGGAGTACAGATTGGTATCAAAAGCCTCATCGGTTCCCTCCTTTTTGGGACCGAAGTACATGCCACCGGTAAGCTCGCGAATGCATATAAAATCGGCACCGCGCACAATCTCATCCTTAAGGGGAGACTTGTGTACCAGGCAGTCAAAAGTCTCAATAGGTCGGATATTGGCAAAGAGGCCCAGTTTTTTACGCATACCAAGCAAGCCCTGTTCAGGGCGTACTTTCGATGTGGGATCATTGTCATACTTGGGGTCACCAACGGCTGCAAACAGAACCGCATCACAATCCATGCAAGTACGGAAAGTCTCCTCGGGGAACGGGTCGCCCACCAGGTCTATGGCATGTGCACCGCAAATAGCCTCGCGGTACTCAACCTCATGTCCAAACTTGCGGGCTATGGCGCTTGTCACTGCCACACCCTGTTCCATTATCTCGGGGCCGATTCCGTCACCGGCCAGAACTGCTATCTTAAGTTTCATATTGGAATGATTTTACATTGTTTCTATCTTGTTCAACATCTTGACCGTAGCCTTGATTGCCGCCTCGGTCTGGTCAGCGTCAAGTCCGCGTGTCTTGAATTCCGTACCCTTGAAACTCCATGTGATTATGGTCTGTACAAAGGCATCTGTACGGCCGCCGGGCGGGATTGACACGGTATAGTTGGTCAGCACCGGGAACGGCTTGTCCAATCCGGCATATATCTTGCGCATGGCACGGACAAAAGCGTCATACTGACCGTCACCGGTAGCCGCCTCTTGGTAAGCCTTGCCGTCAATCTCAATCTTGACGGTAGCCTGCGGGCGCAAACCCTGTGTAAGGCTGAGCGAATAGTTAAGCACACGGATGCGCTGCTCCTCCTGTTCGTGATGCAGCACGTCATGCACAATATATGGAAGGTCATCCTGAGTAACCTGCTCTTTCTTTACACCCAGTTCTATTATACGGTCCGTAACCTTACGCATTGACTCCTCATCCAGCTCTATGCCCATTGCCATAAGGTTCATCTGGATGTTGGCCTTGCCGCTGTTCTTGCCCAATGCATATTCACGTACACGACCAAACCGCTCCGGCAACAGGGCATTGTAGTACAGGTTATCCTTTTTGTCACCATCGGCATGTGCGGGATATGTATACCGCTGTCCATCTCAACCTTACGGCTCACCTTGAACAATCGGCTCTCGCGAAGGCCCGTCTCAACACCCATCTGATCCTTAAGGACAGCCATTACGCTGCCAAGAGGAGCATTTCCGGCACGTTCGCCCAGCCCGTTAACTGTAACATGCACGCCCTTGACACCTGCTTTGACAGCAGCATATACATTGGCCACGGCCAGATCATAGTCATTATGGGCATGAAAATCAAAATGGATGGAGGGGTAACGCTCCACCATACGGCGACAGTACTCCAGGGTAGTGTCAGGGTTAAGGATTCCCAGGGTATCGGGCAGCATCACACGCCTTACAGGCATGGCGGTCAGGGCATCCATAAGGTCAAGCACATATTTTGGAGAGCGTTTCATGCCGTTGCTCCAGTCCTCAAGATAAACGTTCACCTCCATGCCGCGGCTCACGGCATACTCTACCGTACTCAGAATATCTTTAATATGCTCAGCTGCAGTCTTGCCCAACTGTGCGGTAACATGCTTCAAGCTACCCTTGCAGAGCAGGTTCATAACACGGCATCCGGCACCAAGAATCCAATCGGCCGACCGGTTCTGGTCAACAAAACCCAGCACCTCAAGACGGTCCGCATAGCCGTTACGGGCAGCCCAATCGGCAATACCGCGTACGCAATCCTGTTCACGGTCCGATACCATGGCCGATGCAATCTCCACGCGGTCCACGTTGAGGTCCGACAGCAGTGACTGGACAATGCTCAGCTTTTCCTGTGCCGAGAAACTAACACCCGATGTCTGCTCACCGTCACGCAGTGTGGTATCCAGAATCTCTACATAACGTCCGCGAACGGCACGGCCCTCATATGCCTCAATATCAGCCTTATGGCTAAGCAGATAATCTATGTCATCAAAGCCGTTCAGGAGGCAATGCTTTTTGTATGCATCTATCTCAAATTTTTCAGAATGCCCGGTTGCTATGTTGGATACGGTCTGCTGCTCAAGGTCCACACGTACCACAGCGGCGGGATTATTCACTACAGTCTTGGCCAGCTCATTCCGGAATGCCGTGCTCACGGTAACCGGAAGTACAAAGCAATTGAGCAGGTTGCCGCGATGGATATCGGCAAATCGGTCCGATATTATGACCCTGATGCCATAGCCGGCAATAGCCCATGCCGCATGCTCACGGCTGGAACCGGAGCCCCAGTTTGTACCGGCAATCACAATCTCATGTGAGCCCTTGCGGGGACGCTCGCTGAATTCAGGACGGTTAAGCACAAAATCGGCCTTAGGGGTACCATCGGTCTCAAAACGCAGGTCATGCATAAACGCATCGCCAAAATAGCTCAGGTCACGCGTGGTGGATGACATGTATCGGGCCGGTATGATAAGGTCCGTATTGCAGTTGTCTATGTTTATGGGAATACAGGTCGATTCCACTATGTTCATTTTCTTTTCCATAGTCACAAGAGTTTACGGGGGTCAGTTATTACACCTGTCACGGCACTGGCAGCCACGGTGAGCGGACTGGCCAGAATGGTTCTGGCTCCCGGTCCCTGACGACCCACAAAATTACGGTTGGAGGTCGATATGCACAACTTGCCGGCCGGCACCTTGTCCGGGTTCATGGCCAGACAGGCCGAGCATGAGGGTAAGCGCAGCTCAAAACCTGCTTCCTCAAGTATCTTGTCCAGTCCCTCCTCTATTATCTGACGGCGCACGGCCCATGATCCCGGCACCAGCCACGCAGTTACACCTGGAGCTTTTGTGCGACCCTGAACCACGCTTGCAAAAGCGCGGAAATCCTCAATACGGCCGTTGGTACATGCTCCCAGGAAACACCAGTCTATGGGCGTGCCCTCCAGTTTCTGACCCGGCTGGAACTGCATGTAATCCAACTGGACCTTTAGCTGGTCCTTCTCACCTTCGGTCAAGCCCTCCATAACCGGAACCGTACCGCCTACCGCAATACCTGCACCGGGGTTAGTTCCGAATGTGATACGAGGCTCAATATCATCGGCATAATAGGTTACCTCTTTATCAAATACCGCATCATCATCCGTTTTAAGCTGCCTCCAACGGTTTACTGCCACATCCCAATCGGCACCTTTGGGTGCAAACTCACGTCCCTTAAGCCAGCTGAAAGTGGTCTCATCGGGGGCAATCAGGCCTGCACGGCTACCCATCTCGATTGACAGGTTTGAAAGTGTTAGGCGCCCCTCCATACTCATGTCACGCACCACCTGGCCTGCATACTCCACGGCATAACCGGTAGCGCCCGATGTGGTCATCTGCGCCATGATATACAGTGCCACATCCTTGGCTGTAACACCTTTGCCTAGAGTACCTACAATATTTATACGCATGGTCTTGGGCTTACGCTGCAGTATGCACTGCGATGCCAGCACCTGCGCTACCTCGGATGTACCTATACCCATGGCAATGGCACCTATTGCACCGTGAGTGGAGGTGTGCGAATCACCGCAAACTATGGTCATGCCCGGCAGTGAAAGGCCTTTCTCCGGTCCCACCACATGGATTATTCCGTTATCAGGGGTGCCTAACCCGAAATGTCTTATGCCAAACTCACGGCAGTTCCGCTCCAGTGTCTCCACCTGCCTGCGGCCTACTGGATCGTCAATGCGGTCACTGCTGTCAGATTGGGTGTTATGGTCCGGCATAGCTACGACCCTATCAGGGCGAAGCACGCCGCAACCCTTGTCACGTATGGTGTCAAATGCCTGCGGGGTGGTAACCTCGTGGCAGTACAGACGGTCTATGTACAACTGTGTAGGACCGTCTGGGATGGCCTGGACTACATGCGCATCCCATATCTTGTCAAACAGCGTCTTTCCCATCCCTACTGCGGCTTGAACTTGTTTATACAATCTATGTAAGCCTCCACACTGGCGGTAACTATATCGGTATCCGAACCGAATCCGTAATAGAGATGTCCGTCATTCTCAACCTGCATATGCACCTTACATACGTCATCGGAACCCTTTGAAAGGGCTTGGATGGTCATCTCCTTAAGTGTCATCTTACGGTGAATGATCTGTTTGAGCGCCTTGATTGACGCATCAAGAGGTCCGTTACCGGTCGATGCAGCCTCGAACTCCTCGCCTGCCACATTAAGGCGTATTGCTGCTATAGGAGTCACGCCCTTACCTGTAGTAACCTGCAGGCTGTCCAGTTTTACATGCTTTATGGCTGCGGTATCGGCACCGGCCAGCATAAGGATATCGTCATCGTTCAGCTCTTTTTTCTTGTCGGCCAGTTTAAGGAAAGCCTCATAAATACGGTCAAGCTGCTTTGGATCAACCTTAATGCCTAGCGAAACAAGACGGTGCTTAAGGGCGGCACGTCCGGAACGGGCGGTCATAACTATGTTGTTGTCATCCAGACCCACGTCCTTAGGATCCATAATCTCGTATGTCTGTGAATTTTTGAGCACGCCGTCCTGATGTATGCCGCTAGAGTGGGCAAAAGCGTTACGTCCCACAATTGCCTTGTTAAACTGTACCGGCATACTCATGAGTGATGACACCATGCGGCTGGTAGGATATATGCGGGTGGTCTTGATGTTGAAATCCAACGGTATAGTGGCATGATGGCATTTTATTATCATGGCTATCTCCTCAAGTGAGGTATTGCCGGCCCTCTCGCCCACTCCGTTTACGGTTACCTCAACCTGACGGGCTCCGTTAAGCACACCGCTCATGGTGTTGGCCGTAGCCATTCCCAGGTCATTGTGACAGTGGGTGGAAAGAATTGCCTTACCATTGGCCAGGCCGTCCACATGCTCCATAAGATAACGTATCTTGGCACCGTATTCATCGGGCAGACAGTAACCGGTAGTATCGGGTATATTGATAATGGTGGCACCTGCCTTGACAGCTGCATCCACCACTCGTGCCAGATACTCGTTGTCTGTGCGGCCGGCATCCTCGGCATAGAACTCAACCTCATCCACTTTCTTTGACACGGCATACTTGACCGCAGCAACCGCACGCTCAATAATCTCTTCACGGGTACTGTTGAACTTATAGCGGATATGCTCGTCACTGGTTCCTATTCCGGTGTGTATTCGCTTGTAGCGTGCATATTGCAGGGCCTGGGCGGCAGCATCGATATCGCTCTCCACGGCACGGGTAAGGGCGCAGATAACAGGCCATGTTACGGCTTTCGAAATCTCTACTACCGAGTTGAAATCGCCCGGGCTGCTGGCAGGAAATCCTGCCTCAATCACATCCACCCCCAGCTGCTCGAGCTGACGAGCCACCTCAATCTTCTCAATGGTGTTGAGCTGGCATCCCGGGACCTGTTCGCCGTCCCGAAGTGTGGTGTCAAAGAAAATCAGTCTGTCTGACATACTATATTGTTAGTTAATGTTGGTCAAACAAAAAAGCCTCTCTCACTTGTGTGAGAAAGGCTTTGTCGTTATCTGTTGTCTTATTGTTTACTTTTCAGATACATGCGTCAGGCTTTCTCACACCGGAACCCCGGAATGATAATGGAAATAATAATCAAGCCTAGCAGTCGCATATATTCTCTTTTCTTTTTTGCTTTTGCGGGGGCAAAGTTACGCACTCAATTCAAAATGAACAAAAAAAGCACCGGATTTTTATAATCATTAAATAAAACTACAATGAAAGCACCGAATCGCAAAGCGATGTTACGGTTGGCCTATGCGTAATAAAGATCATTGTCTTATCCGGGAAAGCACCAAACAGGCGGCGGTACAGTTCGGTCTCGGTTTCAGGATCCAGCGATGAACTAATCTCGTCCAACAATAGTATTGAACCGGGTCTGAGCAAACCACGTGCTATAGCAATACGCTGGGCCTGACCTTCGCTTAGACCGCTGCCGCGCTCGCCCAAAACAGTATCCAGGCCATCGGGAAGTTCCATGACAAAATCGGCACATGCAGTGCGCAAAGCCTCTATCAGTTTTTCATCGGCCGCTTTGGGGTCCGCAACCTGCAGGTTAAAGCGTATCGTGCCGCTCATCAGAGTATTTCCCTGAGGCACAAATACAAAATCCGGACGGGTGGAATCACCTACTGGGAGTGTTTCATTCTGACCGTAAATGGAAATTTTTCCGCTGTCAGGAGCAATGAACCCAAGCATAAGGCGGAACAGCGTTGTTTTGCCAATGCCTGTCTCGCCCATAAGAGCGGTTTTTGTACCGGGCCTGAAATCATGGCTGAATCCGGACAATATCTGACGGTCACCGCCTGCGTACCTGAAACTTACATCCTCAAACTTTATTCCTGACAATGCCGGGTGTAGGGTTCCGTTATCCGATACAGTGTCCAAATTTTCCAGTTCGCCAAGACGGTCTATGCTGGCGGTGGAATGTATTACCTGCGGAACAAGATTCAGCAACTGCATAACGGGATGCTGTATCTGGCCAACCAGTTGCAGGAAAGATGTCATGATACCGAATGTAATTGCACCGTTGCGCAATTGCAGGCCTCCCCATACAAATGCCAGCAGATAGCCCAATCCGAATGCACAGCCCAGTATTATGCGTATCATTATGGTAAACCGGGTGCGGCGCATAATGTTACCTTTAAGTTGCTGCTGCATGGTGTCCAAACGGCCGGTCATCCACTCCTGGCTGCCCATGGCACGCAATACGGCATTGTTTTCCATCCCCTCCTGGACCTGCATCTGAATGCGGCTTTCGTCCTGGCGGATATCCAAAGTCATTTTACGCAGTTTGCTGCCAATGAATTTTGCCATCAGTATTGCCAAGGGAGTCATGATAAGCAACGCCCATGCCAGCCATCTGTCAAAATAACGCAGGAGCAGGAATGCACCTACAAGTTGTATTCCGGTTACGCACATCTGGGGAATGGTATCGGTGGTAGTCTCGCTCACCACCTCTATATCCTTGGTCAGGCGGGAACTCACATCACCGGAGTGCATCTCCTTTTCGTCATATAGCTGACGGCGGAACAGACTGCTGAACATCTTTAGGCGCAGAGAGTTGGTCAAAAGAATTCCTGCTTTTGTTGTAAGCAGGAAATAGACCTGTCTTAGCAGCACGCCACCTACTACGGTCAGCACCAGCCAGATAAGCATGAACGTAACGTCACGGGTAGTTCCGGTATGGATGGTCTCGTCAATAAAACGGCGGCTCAGCCAAACCATAAGCAGGCCCAGTGCAACCTGCACCGTACCTGTCACAATACGTACCACCGTATTAATGCGGATACCCTGTGTGCTACGCCATATCCAGCTTACGTATTTCACTCAACCACTCCCTGACTGATCCAGTTGTCTATTGTCTCTTTTACATCGGCCAAGGCCTGAGCCTTGTCAACCTCATACTCGTCACAAAGTGCGTCCGAAAGACTCTCTACAGTAAAGTCTCCCGATTCCTGTGCCTTCTGCCAAAGCCATGCTGCAGTTTCGTTAAGGCAAAGCATGCGGCCAAAATTGATGGCATCAAGGCCTTCGCCTACTATTACGTTCTCGCCGCACACCTGGCGCAGCACAAATCCTTTCTTGATTTTCATATCTTGTATTTTCTTATTGTTCTTCTTAATACGGCAAGGATGATTCTACGGAACGGTCTTATCCAATACCAGATTCTGGCCTTGAACATCTGTCCTCGGGATTCCAACGGACGGCGTCGGCCCTGCGGGTCAACCACATGGGTAGCTCTTGCAAGTACATGCTGTTGCATGCAGCTTTCGGTGCCTCTTATATTGCCGTCGCCCATAAGGGTAATACGGCCGCTTTCATTGTCTATCCTTATAATACGGTGTACCACGTATCTGTCGGGGCCCACCTCGGCCAATATCACATGCCCCACTTTCAGGTTGTCGGGCCTTTGGAGTATTACGCTTTCCTTTCCGCCTATTATGAACGGAATCATACTCCGCCCTTTAACGGGAAATGTCACGCTTATACCGTCGGCAACCAGGCGTGCGGCCTCTTGTATGATTATCTGGTCGGTCATAGGGCAATTGTATCCTTGCACAAATGTGCCGCATTGGAGTCAGGAAGGCAGTCCAAATGCCAAACGGGTATATTGGTTGCCAAATAGTTCTCGGTATCGTGAAGTCCATCGGCTATTACGGAATCCCACCGTTTGCCCGATATGCTGGGTACTACGGCGGCATATGCACCAATACCCTTAAGCCTTACAATACGATTATAGGGAGCCTGACTCAGCAGGACTATTCCTGCAACAGGGGCACTTACGTTCCGGTAACACGGGGTCTTGCCGCTCCATGGCGTTCCGTAAACCACGGCAGTACCGTCTGGTTTTACGCGTACTGCAGGATTGTCATCGTTCATAAGTTCCGTACCTGGAATATTGTTGAGCCACAGTCTGGCATGAGTGCTCTTGCCGGTGCCGCTCTTGCCCAGGAACATATATCCATGACCTTCAAGACTCACTGCTGCGGCATGGAACAATACCGTCCCCATGCAGGCCGATGCCATTGCAAACATAATCATGAGTGCATTGTCAAGTGCAGCCTTGGCTTGGAATCCGCATATATGAAGTGCGCCTTTGCGGTATCCCGGTGAACATACAAGCCAACCTGCAACACGTCCTCCCCAACGGAATTCAAAAACAGATTCACCCTGCTCGGTATGACCGCATATGGTATCCTGTCCTTCCTCATCCTGTCGCCATTCCTCTTTATAACTTACAGGTCCTTCCTGGTCAACGGAAAGAAAGAACAATGTATCAGTAGTGTCAGCAGGATTTGTAGTGAACGGCTCATAATTGGACATCTGAGCCAATATGCTATTATGAGCCTCAACACCGAACAGATGATCCGCCACTTTGTAATATTTTGCCTCTGTCATTCAGCTAATCAGTTTTAAGACTGCAAATTTACACAAAGTAAGCCGAACATAAAAGATTAAGGTTATTCCTTATAATCAGAGTTGTTTTCATCCCGGTTTTCGTCAAATGGTTCCGGTGCGGAAAAAGGTAAATCATCGGGATGTTCGTCAATATACCTGGTGGCCCCATGAATGCACCATATTATGTACACCACACAGGCCGCCAGTATAATCGACAAAAGGACTTCCACTGTTTTCATGCTAAAGATGGAAAAGGAAACAAACACGTCTCTTTAAAAGAGAGGACTATTGAAACGAGAGAAATTACAAACACTGTCTCTTTAAAAGACACAGGCAAATTTCGGGTACAATTGCAATTCTCTTGTCAAAATGGGTAAAAAAAACAGGGATGTTTTGTCAAAATCAGTAAAATTCTTCAAACTGATGGCGGACATTGTAGTAAGACTGACGGGATCCAAAGCCCGATGAAATCACGATTTCCTCGATGGAAACGTCAGGTTTTTCATTTTTCATGCGGGTTGCATGTGACAAACGACAATGATTGATATAAGAGTAGAATCCACCCAAAGATTCGTTGATTACCTGCGAAAGATATGTTCGGTTCACGCCACAAATTCTGGAAAGACTGTTCAGTGTAAGGTGACTGTCCAAGTAGACCTGCTCTTCTTCGACAAAATGACGGACCAGTTTTACTATCTCATTCTTTCTTTGTTGCGACAATGCCTCCTCTTGGGGTTCCGATTGTGATTCTGTTTGGGGCATGGGCTGTTCCTGTTCCGAAACTACGGTTACGGATTCAACCTCCAGTTCTCCCGATTCCAGCTGCTCCACCTCCAAGGTACGATGAGGAGTGAGAGCGCCTATAAGGAAAACAATGCCAAGAATAGAGAGCACTATCATGCATATTGTAAGAGCCAGGTATGAACCTATGAACGTCAATATCCAGCTTGTTGCAACATAAAGTATAGGAATCCAGAGTATTCCTTTTGCAAACTGCTGCGGAAAATCATCAGGATTTGAGTAGTTCTGCTCCGAGAAACGTTTTAACGCACGGGCAATCATTCTGATAGCCAACACAAAACAACCCATATAAACCAAGGCAAGAGTACCGGCTACGCTGAAATACCATTTACAGAACAGTCCCTCCAGCTGAGTTCCAGGCATAAGAGTCATGACAAAGGCCGAAAGTGTCATCAAGCAGAACGGAATAGCCAATGCATTTACCGGGTTACGCCACCACCCCACGTTAAGGACTCTGCCAAAGTAACTGAACAGAACCACAGCACAAAGGAATGGCGATGCAAGGATAAGCATCATGCGCAGATACAGCACGGCGTCTTCGTCGGTCGGAATGCAAAAGATAGGAGACAGCAGAATATTGGATGACATGCAGAAAACCAGTGCTTTCCATGCAGGATAATAGTAATCGGCATGCTGGGCATACGGCTGGCACTTGTGGCCCCATCTTACAGCGGCAATTGCCAGGCTGGTAGCCACATAGACTGCCACCGATACACTGAACAACAACTCCTCCTGCGAATACATTATCTGGTTCTCCTCTTGTAACAGTCCTTCTTGTCGCAAATGCCGCATGTATATGGCAGATAACGGACATCGGGACCTACTCCTATCACTCCGCTCACCGATTTCATGGGCAACATAAGGCACGATTCAGTAAGTTCAATGCCACAGGGATTCTTTTCCGGAAACAGACTGAAAAGTGCCGGTTGGGCCGATACATGCCAGCCGCAATAGCCCGGACTGAAGCGGTTTGTGCGCTTGAATCCGGCGGGATCAATCTCTTTCTGGAGGACAATTTCCATATAGTCAGCAACCGATTCCACTATCTGGCTGCCCACGCAGTCCATAGCGTATGTCTGGAACATATCGTCACGGCGTGTCACGGCATCGGACCACTGGAAATAGCCGTTGCCTACCGTTGCCACAAATACGGCGTAGCGCTGTGCTCCGCGCAGCTGGCGGCATATTATCTTGCCGGCATCAAAGGTTACGGGGCCTCCCTGCCCTATCAGTGTAAGTTTATTGTTTTCCAGGTCCAGGCTGCCGTCCACCAGCACATACTTGAACTGAGGGCGCAGAAACTGGGCGCTCTCGCGCAGCAGATACTCGGTGGTACGCACGGTCTGAGCATCGGGCTCTCCGTCCTTGTACCCCATGAATGAATAGACCTCTTTAAGGGGTATATCCAGTCGGTTAATATCTATCTGCTGCCAGCTCATTTTTCCCAAGGTGACGCAAAGGGGTCGCATCGTTTTGCGTCATTAAAACGACGCAAAGCGAAACGACCCCTTTGCGTCATTCGTTAAACAAAAAGTTTCTAAAGTCAGAGTAGTCCTTGCTGATTTCAACGCTCTGCTTGGTTCCTTTCATAAAGGCCTGCAGGCGGGCGGGAATCTCCACATCACCGCCGGTAATGGCATCGACCTTCTCCTTGAACTTGGCCGGATGCGCGGTCTCTAAGAACACGCCGTACTCACCGGGCTGCAACTGCTCACGCAGGGCGCGGTAGCCGCAGGTTCCGTGCGGGTCAAGCAGGTAACCGGTACGCTGGTAGCACTCCTTAAGAGTCTCCTTAATCTGATCATCAGTGTAGGTTGCACCACCAATATGACCTGCAATATCCTTGTGTGAGCCACCGTACAGGGCAAGCACACGTGCAAAATTGCTGGGATCACCCACATCCATTGCGTTGGCCAGTGTCTGAACCGACGGCTTGGGGCTATATACTCCGGTCTTAAGATAATTGTAGAATATGTCGTTGGCGTTGTTGGCGGCAATGAAACGCTTTACGGGCAGTCCCATGAACCAGCCAAACAGTCCGGCCGTGATATTGCCAAAGTTACCGCTGGGCACGCATATTACCAGGTTATCGGCCTTACCCAAGGCTTTCATCTGTGCGTAGGCATTGAAGTAGTAGAATGCCTGCGGCAGGAACCGTGCCACGTTGATTGAGTTGGCCGATGTCAACTTCATGCGCTGATTGAGCTCGGCATCCATAAAGGCGTTCTTGACCAGAGCCTGGCAGTCATCAAACACGCCGTCAACCTCGACAGCAGTGATGTTCTTGCCAAGAGTGGTGAACTGGCACTCCTGGATGGGGCTGACCTTGCCTTTGGGATAGAGCACATACACGTGCACGCCCTCCACGCCCAGGAATCCGTTGGCAACGGCGCTTCCGGTATCGCCCGATGTAGCCACCAGCACATTGACCAACTGTTTCTCCTCCTTGTTGAAGTATCCCAGCAGGCGGGCCATAAAACGTGCGCCTACATCCTTGAAGGCAAGTGTGGGACCGTGGAACAGCTCCAGCGAGTAGATATTGTCATCAACCTTGACAACGGGAGTCTCAAAAGCCAGAGTATCATAGACAATACGTTTAAGGTCATCGGCAGGGATATCCTCGCCAAAGAATGCCTTGGCAACCTCAAATGACATCTCCTGGAACGTCATCTTGTCTATATTATCAAAGAACTCCTTGCTAAGTTTGTTCAATCGCTCCGGCATGTAAAGGCCACGGTCAGGGGCAAGTCCGCGAACCACTGCATCACGCAGGGTTACGTCATCGGACTTATGGTTTGTGCTGTAGTATTTCATTTAAGTGAAAGAAAAATCTTGGTAAATTCTGTACCCTCCAGATAGCCGTAGCCACCTTTGGTGCATGATTCCTCGTCAAAAACGTTCACGCTGTCAGGCTCTATTCCCGGAGCATAGATTAGGAACGGAATGGGGTCCGATGTATGCGTGCGGTGCGCGCAGGGCGTAGGATGGTCAGGCAGCACTGCAATTGCCACCGGCTCGTTCCACTTGCTCACCTCCTCATAGATTGGACCAATCAGACGGCTGTCCAGATCCTCAACAGTGCGGTTCTTGAGAGTATAATTGCCTTCATGTCCGGCCTCATCGGGGGCCTCAACATGCAGATATACAAAATCATCGGTCTTAAGGGCATCTATGGCAGCCTGTGCCTTACCCTCATAATTTGTGTCAAACAGACCGGTCGCACCCTCCACGTCAATTACCTTCATTCCGGCATAGTGGCCCAATCCCTTGATAAGGTCTACGGCCGATATCACCGAGCTCTTGCGAATGTTGGGGTACAGCTCATTAATGGGCTGCATGGCCGGACGGTAACCGGGTGACCATGGCCAGATGCTGTTGGCGGGATCCTTACCCTGGGCTATTCGCTTAAGGTTAACCGGATGCTTGGCAAGTATCTCCTGAGAACGCAGAATCAGGTCATTCAGAAGCTGTGCGGTAGGCTCTGCATCGGGGGTTGCAGCCTTGATCATAAGATCCTTGAACGGCTGGCCGGGGACATCATGAGGCGGGGTGCATATAAGCTCCTTGCGACCTCCGTCAATCACCAAAAGATGGCGATACTGGATGCCGGTATAGAAATGGACTTTATCATTGCCAAGCTCCTGCTCCAGGGTCTTGATTATCTCATCGGCCTCAGGGGTTGAGATATGACCTGCCGAATGGTTCTTTATAAGTCCGTTCTCAATGCAGATTATGTTGCAGCGCATGCCCATCTGGCCGGGCTTGATGTCTACGCCTATGTTGGCGGCCTCAAGTACGCCGCGGCCCTCAAATGACTTGGTCACGTCATAACCCATTACGGTCATGTTGGCCACCTCGCTGCCGGGGTGGAATCCGTCAGGCACGGTCTTGAGCATGCCGGTACGGCCTTTGCGGGCCAGCATGTCCATGTATGGTTTGCGGGCATTCTGCAGTATGGTCTTGTTACCAAACTCCTTTACAGGCCAATCAGCCATTCCATCGCCCAAAATTATGATATACTTCATTGTTTAGATATTAGCTATACTCATGATATCGGCAAATACACCTGCAGCAGTAACGGCGGCACCGGCACCGTATCCCTGAATCATCATGGGATACTCCTTGTAGCGCTCCGTGGTGAGCAGGATGATGTTGTTGCTGCCCTGCAGGTTGTAGAACGGATGGTACTTGTCAACCTCGGCAAGTGATATGCTTGCCTTGCCGTCCTCAAGCTTAGCCACAAAACGCATGCGCTTGCCCTCCTTCTCAACACGTGCACGGCGCTGCTCAAACTCCGCATCCAACTGCGGGAGCTTGGCCCAGAACTCGTCAATAGTGCCGTCAAACAACTCCTGCGGGATAAAGAGTGAACTCTCCACATCGCTCTGCTCAATGGCGTAACCGCTCTCACGGGCCAGAATGACCAGCTTACGCAGCACGTCCTTACCGCACAGGTCAATGCGCGGATCGGGCTCACTGTAACCCTTCTCCTTGGCCAGGCGGATGGTCTCGCTAAGCGGGCAGTCGGCACTCAGGGTGCTGAATATGAAGTTGAGCGTTCCGCTTACCACAGCCTCAATCTTGAGTATGTGGTCACCGCTGTTTATCAGGTCATTTATGGTGTTGATGATAGGCAGTCCGGCGCCCACATTGGTCTCAAACAGATACTTGACACCACGGCGGCGTGCGGTCTGCTTAAGGGCCTGGTATTTATCATACTCCGATGAAGCGGCAATCTTGTTGGCTGCCACAACTGATATGTTATGAGCCAGGAAATCCTGATACAGTCCGGCAACATCGGCACTTGCGGTACAATCCACAAATACCGAGTTGAATATGTTCATGCCAATGACCTCATCATGAAGTGTCTTGATGTTGCTGGCAGGTGCCTTGTCAAGTTCCTCGCGGTAGTTGTCCAGATTTATACCCTCACGGCAGAACATGGCCTTGCTTCCGCGTGCTATGCCTACCACGTTGAGCTTGAGCCCACGCTCCTGCATCAGTTTCTCCCGCTGGCCGCGGATCTGCTCCAGCAGACTGCCGCCCACGGTACCCACACCGCAGATGAACAGGTTGAGCACCTGATACTCGGACAGGAAGAACGAGTCATGGATAACGTTCAGTGACTTGCGCAGTGAGCTCTTCTGTACCACGAATGATATGTTGGTCTCCGATGCACCCTGTGCGCAGGCAATCACGTTGATACCGTTTCGGCCCAGCACGCTGAAAAGCTTACCGGCAATACCGGGGCTGCGTTTCATGTTCTCACCCACAATGGCGATGGTTGCCAGGTCCATCTCGGCCGATATGGGGAATATGGCACCCAGCGCAATCTCCTTGCTGAATTCCTGGTTCAGAAGTTCACAGGCTGGGGCAGCATCCTCATTACGCACACCTATTGATGTACTGTTCTCTGACGATGCCTGTGACACCATGAACACACTGATGCCATTCTCAGCCAAAGTCTTGAATATGCGGTAGTTAACGCCTATTACGCCAACCATACCCAGACCGCGCATGGTGATCAGGGCGGTGTCACTTATGCTTGATATACCCTTGATGGCCTTGGTTCCGGCAGGTAATTCATTTACTATCTCAGTGCCGCGGGCCGTTGGGTTGAATGTATTCTTTATCAGTATGGGTATGTTCTTCTGGCACACAGGATAAATGGTGGGCGGATAAACCACCTTGGCGCCAAAGTTACACAGCTCCATTGCCTCCACGTAACTCAGTTCGTCAATTGTGTAGGCCGATGAAATCACTCTGGGATCGGCTGTCATGAATCCATCTACATCGGTCCATATCTCCAGCACGCTGGCATCGAGAGCCGCTGCCAGTAGCGATGCGGTATAGTCCGAGCCGCCGCGACCCAGGTTGGTTATCTCACCGGTCTGGGCATCGGCCGATATAAAGCCAGGCGCAAGCGCCTTGACTTTAGCTGTTGGCTGTTGGCTATTGGCTATTGGCTTTCCATCCGGTGCGTTGAACAGAGGTTGGAATGTCTCACGGATAAGGCGGTAGGTCAGGTCGCTGTCTATGGAATGATTGTGGCCGTTGTGCTCGGTCTTGATAAAGTCTCGTGAGTCATAGAGCCTGATGTCATCTATGAGCTGGGCCACAATCTGCGATGACAGACGCTCACCGTAGCTTACTATGATGTCCATGGTCTTTCCCGACAGGTCATGCAGCAGGAACAGTCCCTGCATTATCTCCTTGAGCTCACCAAACAGGGCGTGCACACCACTGAGAGCCTTATCACGGCGCTCTGGCAGTATCACATCGGCTATCATCTGCTCGTGACGGGTGAGCATGGCCTCCACCTGGGTCTCATACTGACGGTCACCGCCGGCAGCCATACGGGCCGTGGCAATGAGCTTGTCAGTGATACCGCCAAGCGCCGAAACCACCACTATCACATCATCCTGCTGTGACTCAACAATCTCCTTAAGGTTGGTGATGCTCTCCTTTGATCCAACGGATGAGCCACCGAATTTCAGTACCTTCACAGTAAAAACATTTTTTTCAAACTGCAAAATTACTCTTTTTTCAGCAATTTATCCGCATTGTTCAGAGAGAACTTAAGGGATATGGTACTATTTAAACACCGCCGGATATGCAGGGCTGAAACCAGCAGCTCCGGGCTACTCCGCACCTCTACGGACCCTAAACGGCGAACTCGGCTTTTTTAGTCCCCTACGGGACCTAACATGCCTCAGACAAGCGCCGTTCTTAACGGGATCCTCCAAGGTGTGGAAAAACTGAAAGATAACCGCTCTTAAAGGCATCGGGATAGATAAATTTTGATTCACGGAGCGGGAACTTGACAAACAGGTACTTGTCATCCTTTGACATCACCGTACCACCGCCAAGGCTTTTGTGATATACCGTGTCACCTACTTTGACTCTCTCCCATTCTTCGGGTTGCGGCATCGGGGTGATTTGTGGTGCAGGTTCTGCCACAGCCTTATACACCGGCTCTTCATAGGGTACTGTCTTTGAAGTATCTATTACGGTGTCCCAACCGCCTATCAGTGTACCTGTATGGGTGTTAATACCGGTGTATTCAAGCGATGAATCCTCATAGCGTTTGAACTTATAGACGGCATCGTTCATCAGCTCGCTATTAAATACCCCCAAGCTTACAAGCAGGCTGAAATCCTTTAGTGTAAGGCCTGTCACCTTGCGGAAAAGTTCCGGTTCCAGCTGTTCTATCACATCACGCAGTGAGTATTCGCGGAAATCGGTCAGGTACATAAATACAGGGATGCGGGTGGCAAACTTTATGAGTTTTTCCTGTATCTCACGGCGCTTGCTCTTATACTCCTTCTCCTCATCGGACAGCTCTTTCTTCTCGCGCGGAGTAAGGTCATCGCCACGTTCTTTCTTGGTATTCTTTACCTTCTCTGACTTGTTGATTATGGTCTCTATATCTGAATTCAGGCTGCGGAATCCCTCAATGTTCATCAGGGCACGCATTGCGTCGGGATTGTTCATCAAGCGTTGCAGGGTGGCATTATCTACATTTACCAGTACGGCCGATTCCCATCTGCGGGCAAGTAGAGTAGCTGTCGTGCCGCTCATAGCCATATCAAGCACTCCGGCGGCATCAATTTCCTTCATTGATGAGCCGTCAAATGCCAGTATGGGCAGGAACTTTATGAACTCCTCTACCTTCTTTTCCGGGTTGGATTCATGCACGTTAAGCTGGCAGCTGTACTCCTCAACCAGACGCAGGGCACGGTTGGGTGCAAAGTCAAACACGTAACAGAGCGGTTTTAGAATTACCTCATCGCCGTTCTCATCACGGGTGGTCCATGGTGACTGAACACGGAAAGCAGCCTGAAAATAGGTCTCGGGCGATGTAGTGTTACGGAGCATCAGTATTCCGGTCCAGGGTTTTACGGTTACGCCTGTGGATAGTTTGCCACAAGACAGAGTTATGGTCTTGCTCTCCTGCGGATCATTCATGGCCTCATACACCGGACCTACCGCAGCGGCGCCCATGCCGGCCCTGTTTCCGGCAGCAACTATCACACGGTAATCAGAATAAAAACGGTTCACACGCTTTTCAAGCAGTCACATGCCGCAACCGATGGCAGGAACCAGTATGTATGTTGCAGGTAACTTAGCAGACGGGCATCAGAAAAAGGCATAGGCGGTTTCTCTGTACCCAGTTTCAGTTCAGTGACAATATTTTCAGTGTATGCGCCGCGTATCAGGTCAAGCCATTTCTGCACATACTCCTCATGAATGAAACCTTTGTCATCGGCACGGAAAAACTCGTTCAGGTCAAACTCGTCAAACTCGCCC
>CACWIN010000043.1 GCA_902760965.1 uncultured Bacteroidales bacterium
AGAACTTGACTGGGCCAATCTTTCCTTTGGTTACATGAAGACCAATTGGAATCTCAGAATTTGGTTTAAAGACGGAAAATGGGGTGAGATTGAGGAATCAAACTCCGAGTATGTACCTATGCATATTGCCGCCACCTGCCTGCACTACGGTCAGGAGGCTTTTGAGGGCCTGAAGGCTTTCCGCGGCAAGGACGGTAAGGTACGAGTGTTCCGTATGGAAGCCAACGCCGAGCGTATGCAGAGCACCTGCCGTGCTACCATGATGCCCGAGCTTCCTACCGAGACATTCTGCAAGATGGTAAAGCGCGTGATAGAGCTCAACAAGGAGTTCATTCCTCCTTATGAGAGCGGTGCATCACTGTACATCCGTCCTCTGCTGGTAGGTACCGGTGCTGAGATTGGCGTTAAGCCGGCTAAAGAATATTTGTTCCTGATATTTGTTATGCCTGTAGGTCCGTACTTTAAGGGCGGTTTTGCAGCTAACGCTTATGCTCTGGTTCGTTCTTATGACCGTTCAGCTCCTCTGGGTATGGGTAAGTACAAGGTAGGCGGTAACTACGCTGCCAGTCTGTTTGCCCACAACATTGCTCATGAGAAGGGCTACGGGAGCGAGTTCTATCTGGACGCCAAAGAGAAGAAATACATTGATGAGTGCGGTGCCGCTAACTTTATCGGCATCAAGGGTAACACATATATCACTCCCAAGTCGGAGTCAATCCTGCCCTCTATCACCAACAAGAGCCTGCAGCAGCTTGCCAAGGACAACGGTATGACTGTTGAGTGCCGTCCGGTGCCCTTAGAGGAGCTTAACGAGATGGATGAGGCCGGTGCCTGCGGTACTGCAGCCGTTATATCACCTATCTCGCGCATTGACGATATTGAACTTGGCAAGTCATATGTAATTGGTGACGGCAAGCCGGGTCCTGTTCTGACAGGTCTGTACCATCAGCTGCGTGCCATCCAGTATGGCGATGCTCCTGATACTCACGGCTGGGTAACCGTTCTGGATATTTGATATGGGTAAAGGTAAACTGGCCAAGTTTGCCGATATGCGGACCTATCCGCACGTGTTCGAGCCGGTCGGCTCGTTCCGCGAGGATGTCCCGTTTGAAATGAGGGGCTGTTGGAACAGCTCCTTCTTTCATAATGACGGGCCTATCGTCCTTGAGCTGGGCTGTGGCCAGGGTGAGTACACCGTGGGGCTTGCAGGACTTTATCCTGACAGCAACTTTATTGGTGTTGACATAAAGGGGGCACGTATGTGGACTGGGGCCAAACTGTCGCTTGAGCGGGGTTTGAAGAACGTGGCTTTTTTGCGTACCGTTATAGAGCTTATTGACCGGTTCTTTGCTCCTGGTGAGGTTAGTGAGATTTGGCTCACGTTCCCTGATCCGCAGATGAAAAAGGCTACCAAGCGTCTTACATCGACTTATTTTATGGAGCGTTACCGCCGCATCCTTAAGCCGGGCGGAAAGATCCATCTTAAGACTGACAGCAACTTTATGTACACTTATACCTGCGCAATGGTGGATCACAACCGTTTGCCGGTGGAGTTCAGGACCGATGACCTTTATGCCAGCGGTGATGCTGATCATATTTTGTCTATCAAGACTCATTATGAGGAGCAGTGGTTGGAGCGGGGCAAAACTATCAAGTACATAGTGTTCAATCTCCCGGCCGACGGTGAACTCTCCGAGCCCGATATCGAGATAGAACTTGACGACTACCGCAGCTATGGCCGCGTTAAACGCAGTACACTAATAACAAGCAAATAACGCAAAGGGGACGGTTCTGTTCGCGTAAGGGACGGTTCCGTTCGCGAACAGAACCGTCCCTTACGCGAACAGAACCGTCCCCTTTGCGGAAATTAACTTCGAAAATTTATAACATTATGGCAATATATCCGAATTTGATTAAGGAGGCCTTGCAGACGGTTCGGTATCCGGGCACGGGCAAGGACATCATCTCTATGGAGATGCTGGAGGATGATATACGTATTGATGGTAATAGTGTATCGTTCTCACTTATATTTGAGAAACCTACTGATCCGTTCATCAAGTCAATCGTTAAATCGGCCGAGACTGCTGTCAAGCTTAAGGCTGGGCAGGATGTTGCGGTTGAAGTCAAGGTTAAGACACGTCAGGCTCCGCGTCCGGAGGGTCCGGAACTGCTGCCTGGTGTAAAGAACATCATTGCGGTGGCGTCGGGCAAGGGCGGTGTAGGTAAGTCAACTGTGGCTGCCAACCTGGCTGTGGCGCTGGCCGGACTGGGCTACAGGGTGGGACTGTTGGATGCCGATATATTCGGCCCCTCCATGCCCAAGATGTTCCATACTGAGGATGCACGTCCGTATGCCGAGAACAAGGACGGTCGTGACCTGATTGTCCCGGTCGATCAGTACGGCATAAAACTGCTGTCGATAGGTTACTTTGTGGATCCTGAACAGGCTGTGCTTTGGCGTGGTGCTATGGCCAGCAATGCCCTTAAGCAACTTATTGCCGATGCCGATTGGGGCGAGTTGGATTATTTTGTAATTGATATGCCTCCCGGCACAAGCGATATTCACCTTACATTGGTGCAGACACTGGGTATTACCGGCGCGGTTATAGTAAGTACGCCGCAGGAGGTTGCTTTGGCCGATGCACGCAAGGGTATTGATATGTTCCGCAATGAGAAGGTCAATGTTCCGGTCCTTGGTTTGGTTGAGAATATGGCCTGGTTCACTCCCGCTGAACTGCCGGAGAACAAATACTACCTGTTTGGCAAGGAGGGCTGCAAGCGTCTGGCTCAGGAACTAGGCGTTCCGTTGCTGGGGCAGATTCCTATCGTGCAGAGCATCTGCGAGGGTGGTGACAATGGTGAGCCGGTTGCCCTTAATCCCGACACCATGACGGGCCTGGCTTTCCGTGAGCTTGCGCAATCAGTTGCCATTGCAACCGATGCCCGCAATCATCAGCTTCCGCCAACTGCTGCAGTCTCAACAGCTCATTGATTCGCCACATCGGCTTATCATTTGACCACAAATATATTTCTCCTTTCCTGTTTTAACAGGAGAGGGGATTATTTTTGCGCCTGTTTTATTTAAAGGATCAAATGAAATTCAACAACGCAAACGTGCTTATTACCGGTGGAGCATCGGGCATAGGCAGGATTATGGGCCGAATGGCTCTTGAGAAAGGTGCTGCAAGACTTATAATCTGGGATATAAATCAGAATAACATTGAGGTTGTAAAGAAAGAGCTTTCCAGTAAGGGTCAGGTTAGTGGATACCGCGTGGATGTATCGGACAAGAATGCCATTGTGGAAGCTTATCTGGAAACCGTCAAGGAATGCGGAGAGGTGGATATCGTTATACAGTGCGCCGGTATTGTTACCAGCAACGCCACCTTTGACAAACTTACCACTCCCGATATAGAGCGTACCATGATGATCAACGCCGTGGCTCCCATGAACGTGGCTCACGTGATACTGCCCGATATGATAAAGCGTGACCATGGTCACATTTGCAACATTGCATCGGCCGCAGGTATGCTCTCCATGCCCAAGATGAGCGTTTACGCCGCCAGCAAGTGGAGTGTGATAGGGTGGTCCGATTCAGTACGTATTGAACTGCACGACATGAAATCATCGGTACGATTCACGACTGTTGCTCCGTATTTCATCAATACCGGTATGTTTGACGGTGTGGCATCGCCCATTTTCCCCATACTTGATCCCGAGCATACCGCCCGCAAGATTGTACGCTCCATAGAGAGGAACAAAAACTTCCGCGGCATACCGTTCGGATTCCATTTTATTCGTTTAATGGAGGCAATTCTGCCCTCGTGGTTGTTTGATTTTGTTTTTGGTACTATCTTTGGAATCTACCACACAATGGATCACTTTACAGGCCGCAAAAATGACAATACAAAACACCCCGGAAGCAAGAATTCAGGAAATCCTGAAATCGCAGCGTGAGTATTATGGTACAGGTGCAACGCTGAGCGTAAAGTTCCGCAAGGAGCAGTTACGCAAGCTTGGTTCGGCCATTGCGCAGTATGAGCAGCGTCTGGCCGATGCTTTGTGGACAGACCTTCACAAATCATATCAGGAGGCATATCTCACTGAGATAGGTCTTGTCAAGGCAGAGATCCGTGAACATCTTAGGGGTGTGGGCCGATGGGCACGCTGCAAGCGCAAGCATACTCCGCTTACGCTGTTCCCTTCAAGTTCTTACATTGTGAACGAGCCGCTTGGACAGGCACTGATTGTTTCACCTTGGAACTATCCGGTGCAGTTGCTGCTCAATCCTCTGGTTGGTGCCATATCGGCCGGTTGTACCGCAATACTTAAACCTTCACCATATGTGCCAACCGTTTCGGCAACTCTGGAGGAGATGATAAAGTCTGTTTTTAGCGAGAATTACGTTGCTGTAGTACAGGGAAACCGTGAGGTCAATAAGGTACTATTTGGCAGCCGTTTTGACATGATATTCTTTACCGGAAGCCCTGCATTGGGTCGTAAGGTTATGGCTGCTGCAGCTGAGCATCTCACCCCTGTGGTTCTGGAGTTGGGTGGCAAGAGTCCCTGCATAATAGACAAGAGTGCAAACCTTAAGATAGCTGCCCGCCGCATTGCATGGGGCAAGACGCTGAACGCCGGCCAGACCTGCATCGCACCTGACTATATTCTTATCCATGAGGATGTAAAGGAGGCTTTCATCAAGGAGTTTGCAGCTCAGGTGGAGTATCTGCACGGCAAGGATATAAAGGAGTCCGGGCATTTTGTCAGACTGGTTACTGATAAGGCATTTGAGCGTGTATCGGCCTATCTCAAGGATGGTGATATAGTATATGGTGGCCGAACCGATGCAAAAGAGCGTTTTATTGAGCCTACTTTGCTTGATAATGTATCGGCCGATGCCCCTGTCATGACTGAGGAGATATTCGGACCGATATTCCCAATGATAACAATTTATAAAAAGGATGGGGCGTTCAACGATCAGGTAACGGCGTTTATAAACGGGCGTGAAAAACCGCTTGCGTTCTATTGGTTTGGTGCAGAGAAGGATGGCTGGGATGTAATCCGCCGCACATCATCAGGAGGAGGCTGTATCAACGACACAATTATGCACATAGCAAATGGAAACGTGCCGTTTGGTGGCGTAGGTAACTCAGGCATGGGCCACTACCACGGCAAGTTGAGCTTTGATGCGTTCACTCATCAGCGCTCAATTGTCAAGGCTCCCTCATGGATAGACCTCCCGTTCCGCTACATGCCTTATAAACTGTTCGCCATCATTAAGCGAATAATGTGACCATGTAGAATAGATTTGCTGTCAATTAGGCTGGTTTTAGAATGTTTTTCTTGATTTTAGAGTTTCTTTGTTTGTTGTTTCCATGGGACATAACTTTGCATCGAAAACAGAAAACAAACAAAACAAAATACACAAAACTATGGCAATCTACAGCACAATCACTGAACTGATCGGTAAGACTCCGACAGTCAAATTAAACAAATTCACTGCCAAGCGCAGTATCAAGGGAAACATAGTAGCCAAGGTTGAGTTCTTTAACCCCGGCGGATCTGTAAAAGACCGTATAGCACTGGCCATGATTGAGGATGCCGAGAAGAAGGGAATCCTTAAGCAGGGCGGTACAATCATAGAGCCTACATCGGGCAACACAGGCGTTGGTCTGTCACTGGTAGGCGCAGTAAAAGGATATAAGGTAATACTGACAATGCCCGAAACCATGAGTATTGAGCGCCGTAAACTGGCTGCCGCATACGGAACCGAGATTGTGCTCACACCGGGCGCAACTGGCATGAAGGGTGCAATTGCAAAGGCAGAGGAACTGCGTGACTCCATTCCCGGAGCAGTAATCCTGCAGCAGTTCAACAACCCCAGCAACCCTGAGATCCATGCCAAGACTACCGGTAAGGAGATTGTGGCCGATGCAAAAGAGTCAGGCATTCAGGTTGACGCTTTTATTGCAGGTGTAGGTACCGGCGGTACAGTTAGCGGTTCAGCAAAGGCTATTAAGGAGGCTTTCCCAAATGCAAAGGTGATTGCAGTAGAGCCTGCTTCATCGGCTGTGTTGAGCGGCAATCCCAGCGGTCCCCACAAGATTCAGGGTATAGGCGCCGGATTCGTACCCAACAACTTTGACCGTTCAATTGTGGATGAAATCCTGCCCGTAGCAAACGAGGATGCTTTTGAAACCGCTCGTGCTCTGGCTAAGGAAGAGGGCCTGCTGGTGGGTATCTCAAGCGGTGCTGCCGCTTATGCAGCCAGCGTAGTCGCTTCACGTCCGGAGTTTGCCGGCAAGAACGTATTTGTCCTGCTGCCTGATACCGGTGAGCGCTATCTGTCAACTGCACTCTTTGAATGAATTGAGAATTGAAAATTGAGAATTGAGAATTTTCAATTATCCACGTCTCAGGTATTCAGCAGCGGAGTCGGCGCAACGCTCACCGTCTATGGCCGATGACACAATGCCGCCGGCATAACCGGCGCCTTCGCCGCAAGGAAAGAGACCTTCCAACCCTACATGTTGGAGGGTCTCATTGTCTCTAAGTATACGTACGGGCGATGAAGTGCGGGTCTCGACCGCAATCATCACGGCGTCATTTGTAAGGAATCCGTGACTGCTCTTGCCGAATTGCAGGAATCCCTGCTTGAGTCGTTCTGTCACGAACTTGGGCATCCAGAAATGGAGCGGGGATGAGATCAGGCTGGGGGAGTATGATGATTCCGGCAGGTCGTAACTTAGGCGGCGGTTAACAAAGTCACTCATTCGCTGGGCTGGGGCGGTCTGACGCATGTTGCCGGCCTGCCAGCAGTCACGTTCCAACTGCTCCTGGAAGCGCATCATTACGAGCGGGTCATTCATATCGGCATCATTCTGTGCCACATCCTCAATGCGGGTCTCAACCACCATTCCGGAGTTGCTCCAGCGGGAGTTTCGGCCCGACGGTGACATCCCGTTCACCACAATCTGCTGTGGGCCCGACGCTGCAGGTACAACGAATCCGCCGGGGCACATGCAGAAACTGTATACTCCGCGTCCATCAACCTGCGTCACAAAGCTGTATTCAGCGGCGGGCAGATATTTGCCACGACCGGCACGGTTATGGTATTGTATTGAGTCTATCAATTGTGACGGATGCTCCAGACGGCAACCTACAGCCAGTGCCTTGGCCTCGATAGTGAATTTTTGCGCTGCCATGTAGCGGTATACGTCACGTGCGCTGTGACCGGTTGCCAGAATCACGGGACCCATAAAGCGGCACTGCTGTCCATTGTTGGTTGCCTCGATGCCAATCACCTTATTGCCATCCAGGATGAAGCCGGTCATGATGGTCTCAAAATGAACCTCACCTCCACATTTTATTATGGTGTTGCGGATGTTTTCAATAACACGTGGCAGGCGGTCTGTGCCTATGTGCGGATGGGCATCGGACAAGATTGTGGGGCTTGCGCCGTGCTGGCAGAATATGTTCAGTATGCGGTCTGTGCTGCCGCGTTTCTTGCTGCGGGTGTAGAGCTTGCCGTCGGAATATGCGCCGGCTCCGCCCTCGCCAAAACTGTAGTTTGACTCAGGGTTGACTTTGTGTGTACGGCTTATGGCTGCTATATCCACCTTACGGTCATGTACGTTCTTGCCGCGCTCAACCACTATGGGGCGCAGGCCAAGCTCAATAAGATGAAGTGCCGCAAAGAGTCCGCCAGGGCCAGCTCCAACAACCACGACCGTGGGCTTGCCGTCAACGGGGCGGTAGTCTATGCTGGTAAACTCATCCTTGGGTGGTTGCTCATTTATAAAAATGCGCAGGGTAAGGTTTACGAATATGGTACGCTGTCGGGCATCGATACTCTTTTTGAGCGTACGCACGGCATTGATTGTACGCACATCCAGTGCACACTGCCTTGAGACAGTCTCCTTAAGCACCTGCTCGTTATAAGCAAACTGTGGCTCTACCCTTAACTGTACCTCTTTTATCATACAATTGTGAAACGATGCAAATTTAATACTTCTGTTTGGAAACCAGGGGATAGTGTAATATCTTTGAAGCATGAACATTCATAATCATTGTAGTATGAAAAGAACTGTTATTCCTTTTTTGCTTTTATCCTTGCTTATGTCCGTAATGATTGGTTGCGGTGGAAACAAGAATGCCGTTGATGAAGTTGTTGTAAGATACCAAGATCCAGGCGAGAGCGTTTTTCCTTCATCGGATTATTTCCAGTTGGAGAATAAGCTGGATATAAGTGATCAGGGAGATTATTTTCTGTCCGATGTATCCGGAGTTTTCCTTACCGATGATTATGCATTCCTGCTGGATTCCCGTCAGGCCATCTCAAAAGTTGACCTTAAGACCGGTGAAATAGTAAAGCAGTTATATCAGGTGGGAAATGGTCCTCAGGATTATCTGAGAGCCGTAAATATAACAGGTGACAAAGAACATCTGTACCTGCTGGATCACATGACCAAGAGGGTCCATGTTTATGACTTTGACCTGAAACATCAGGACAGGTTTGATGTGGAGTATATTCCGTCTCCATCCTCATTTGTCAAATTAAAGGATGGTTTCATGTTCCTGAACTCGGCCGAAGATACAAAACTTGGTGCATTTGTAGTAACTGATAATCGGGGAGTAAAAAAGGCCTCTTTTCTGGAGTTGAAAGAGGAGCCTGTATACAATGACGATGAAATGGCGTTCCGTGTGGTTTACACCGACAACTGCTTCTTTACCAACGCAGATGGAAACATGCTGTGTTATTACCCAAATGCCAATGAGATATATCTTTATGACGGTAAAACGCTCAGCAAACAGTTTTCTATCAAACCTGATGATAATCTGGTTGGCACTCGTGGCGTCAATATACGAAAGGTGTTTTATATGAACGGAAAAACTCTGGTGGGGTATATGTGTGATTATAAGCCAAGTTTTGGATGGTTTGACAAAGACGGCAATCTTCTCGCCAAGGGCCACGGCCAATATATAACCCAACGTTTCCAGATATACCAGTCGGGCGACAAGGTTGTATTGGTCCTCATGGCTCAAGACTTGCTTGAAACAGAGGCCGCCGGCAAATCCGTCCAGGCCCAAATATCCTTTTACCGACCAAAATAGTGCCATTGGGGACGGTTCCGTTTGGCTCATTTGTTAAAATTTAAATGAAAGAGATACTTGATTTTCTTAGAGAACTCAGTTGCAACAACAACCGCGACTGGTTTCTGGAGCATAAGGATGAGTACAAGAAGGCAAAAGAGCGTTTTGATGCCTTTGCTTTGGAGTTGCTGGCTGCAATCCGTAAGTTTGACACATCAATAGGCGACTTGCAGATTAATGACATAACCTACCGCATATACCGCGACGTGAGGTTCTCAGCCGATAAGTCCCCGTACAAGACCCACATGGGTGTGTATATCTGCCCGGGCGGCAAGAAATCGGCCTACAGCGGATACTATTTCCAGGTGAGTGCATCGGCCAGTGACAGTTGGGAGGGTACCCACATGCTGGCTGCGGGTGACTACTGGTGTGACCCCAAGGTGCTGGCCATTCTGCGTGAGGACATTGAGATGAGTGACGGCGGGTTCCGCAAGATACTGGCACAGGCTGCTCCCGGCTTTGAACTGGACATGGAGGGCGCGCTCAAAAAGGTGCCGGCCGGATTCCCCACCGATACGCCCGACTCGGACTATTACCGTCTGAAGCGTTTCTGTATAACCTACATGCCTGATGACGATTTCATTTTGGCGCCGAATCTTGCCGAGCGCGTAGCCGCCCTGTTTAAAACCACCAAGCCTTTCCTGGATTTCATTAACCGCGCAGTTACCTGGTCCAAGGAGAATAATGATTAACTTTGCCGATATGAGTGGAAAGATTAAGATAGAGATACCAAAATTCACATGGTGGGACTGGTTCCTGATAGTGGGATTCATGACGGTGAGCGTGGTGGTGAGTGTGCTGAACGGAAATTTCAGCGTACTCAGTTTCATTGCCGGAACGTGCAGCGTGCTGTGCGTGATATTCGGCGTCAAGGGCAGCGTCCTGAACTTTCTGTTCGGATTCTTAGGTTCATGCATTCAGGGATATATGGCTCTGCGCAGCGGGCTTTACGCCAATGCCGTGCTGTTCCTGCTCTATAATGTGCCGATGCAGTTCGTGGGCTGGGCCCAGTGGCGCAAACGCATGCTGGGCGGCGGCAGCGAGGGCATCAAGACACGATGGATGAGCTGGCCTCAAAGAGCGCTGCTGGTAATTTTAAGTACCGCCGCAGTATGGGGTATAAGCCGATTACTCCTTAAGACCGATGACCCTCAGCCCGTATCGGATGCGCTTGCCATGACCGTGGCCGTGGGCGCTCAGTTCCTGCTTACATTCGCATTCATTGAGCAGTGGTTCATGTGGATAGTGGTTAATGGCGCCAACCTGGTGATGTGGGCCATTGCAGCCACCCGCGGCGTGCAGTTTGCGCCCATTATGGTGGTTCAGTACGTGTTCTATATGATGAACTCCATTTACGGAATAGTGTGGTGGAGCAAAATGTCAAAAAAGTCATAGCGTATGGCATCGATCAAGGATAAGACCGTTTTTGTATGCTCCGAGTGCGGCTTTGACTCGCCCAAGTGGAGCGGCAAATGCCCGTCGTGCGGTATGTGGAACACCATGAAGGAGATGACCGTGAAGGCTCCTACCGCACAGACCGTAACCGCCGCCGCACGCAAGAGCGCAACAGGTAAGGCCGATGAGAGCCGCCCGCATACCCTGAGCGAGATTGACAGCACCATGGAGCCCCGCATCGATATGCATGATGAGGAGCTTAACCGCGTGTTGGGAGGCGGACTTGTCCAGGGATCAATCGTGCTGCTGGGCGGTGAGCCCGGAATAGGCAAATCCACCCTGACGCTGCAGACCGTGATGCGCCTGCAGGACCTTAGGGTGCTGTATGTGTCGGGTGAGGAGAGTGCCCGCCAAATCAAAATGCGCGCCCAGCGCTTAGCCAACAGCCAACAGCCAACAGCCAATGGCCAACAGCCAACAGCCAATAGCCAAAGTTTACTAGTCCTCTGCGAGACATCGCTTGAAAAAATCTACGAACAGATTAAATCCATCCAGCCCCAACTGCTGGTGATAGACTCCATACAGACCATTAGCAGCGAGTACGTGGATTCATCGGCCGGAAGCATCACGCAGGTGCGAGAATGTGCCGCGTCGCTGCTCAAGTTTGCCAAGGAGAGCGGTACTCCGGTGCTGCTCATCGGTCATATTACCAAGGACGGATCAATAGCCGGCCCCAAGATTCTGGAGCATATCGTTGATGCGGTGCTGCAGTTTGAGGGTGACCAGCATTACCTGTACCGCATACTCAGGCCCATTAAGAACCGGTTTGGCAGCACTGCCGAGTTGGGAATATATGAGATGCTGGAGACGGGCCTGAGGCAGGTAAGCAACCCCAGCGAGTTGCTTCTTACTGACAGTCATCAGGGCATGAGCGGCGTATCGATTGCATGCACCATTGAGGGTGTGCGTCCGTTCCTGATTGAGGTTCAGGCGCTGGCAAGTACTGCAGTATATGGAACACCACAGCGCAGTGCCATAGGGTTCGATGTACGCCGCATGAACATGCTGCTGGCTGTACTTGAAAAGCGTGTGGGATTTAAGTTGGGGCAGAAGGATGTGTTCCTGAATATTGCCGGCGGCCTTAAAGTAAGTGACCCGGCCATAGACCTGGCCGTAATCAGCGCCATTCTATCCAGCAGTCTGGACATAGCCGTTGACCGCACCGTCTGCATGACGGGTGAGGTGGGCCTGTCGGGCGAAATCCGCCCCGTGAGCCGCATAGAGCAGCGCATATCCGAGGCCGCCAAGTTGGGATTTGAGCGCATCATCATCCCCAAGAGCAACATGCACGGCCTGGAGAACCGCCAGTTGGGCATCGGCCTCATTCCTGTTACCAAAGTGGAGGAGGCTTTCAAGCATCTGTTTGGATAGTGTTATCCCTAAAGTGAGTTGACTTGCAAAACTGCAACGGTTTTGCAACGCTTTTTGCTTGGCCCCAGATGATGGGACGGCATACATTTGCAGCAAAAACAAATGTATGCAATTATGAATAAAACGGTTTTGGCATTAACGTTGGCTCTGTTGGTGGGAACTTCAGTCTCATCGGCCAAGAAACACAGACAATCAGATGTTGTTGTATCTGTAACTCCCGGATCTGTAACATTCAGTGTGGAGGATGTAAAGATAGCAAAGAAACCTCTGCCTGTCATGGACGGTGAGGAGTTGGCAATTAAGTGGCTTGATTGGTCTGAAAGGGATTCTTATCTGGATGCCAGTTTTGCCGATTTGACATTGGTGGACGGCGGAGACAATCCTTTCTTCTCAATGGTGTGTCTGGCTTATGCACATCACAGACCCATTATCCTTACTCCCGATGCCATGTGGATATTGATATGTCACGGGTTCTCACAGTATGTAAATCATGATCCCGATAAGTTCAGAGACTATCTGGTAAGCCATCAAGGCAAGGAAACACTGCTTATCCAGACGTCTCCGGAAACTACTTCGGAACAGAAGGTTGAGAAGTTTGCCTCTCTGATAGGTAAAGAGACAAAGGGAGACCTGGCGGAGGTGATGACCTGCAATTTCTCAACTACAGGTATGGTTGAGCGCATGGTATCACAGATAGTCCTGATGGATGCTGTTAAACCGTATTTTGACTACCTGGAATTCCTTGTTGGATGCGGCATCCCGAGCGTTACTCTTGAGGGTACTCCCGATGACTGGAAACTGTTACGTGAAAAGACACGCAGATTGGGTGAGTTCGGCGTAAGTGAGTGGACTGACAGGCTGGACCCCATATTGGAGCAGTTCGTTGCCGCATCCCAAGGTATGCCTGATCCCGACTTCTGGTGGGATATGGCCATAAAGGGGCGCCCCCGGAATTTCCATCTCCTGGAAGTTAGCGGCGGATGTGGAATTGGCTTACCCGCAGGTGAACCCACCAAGTTTGACGGATGGTTCCTTGAGTTTATTCCGTTTGATGCCAACTGGTCGCGTCCCCAAAAGATTGCGTATGACCATAATCTGATACCCCTGATGACCAATGTTCCCATTATTCAGTATGTTGATGACGGAGCAGGTAATAGCTTAGGTATCAATGCTCTTGAACTGCGTGCTGGGATTGTGGGTCTCTCTCAGGACAATGAGACCATGGCGTTACGCCCCGAGATAGGCTGGCTGGTAAGGAATGACCCTGCAGTAGAATTTGATGAGGAGGATGTCTGTAACAAGGTTGCTCATGCCCGTTCGATGGGTGGCGATGATGTAGTAATAAAACAAGCCATTAAAAGACCGGAAGGTAATAGGGGAAAAGCAAGGAGAACGGGTGTAAGTTTACCTTCTGACAGACAAGGCAGTGGCCCGATGTTCATTCCTGACTCACACGAAATAGAAATACTACTACCGGAGTTTGCAGGTTGGGGTTTAGTGAGATACGTGGAGTGGTAAATTTTGGTGTACCTTAGTACAATTGGGGCCTGACCCCAATTGCACGTTTTTCACTCTTTGTATTTCTGGAAATTGTACTTGATGCGCAGGGCCTCCTGGGTTTCGGGGTCCTGATGGGTGAAGTATGCCTTCCAACCCGGGCAGAAATTGATGTGCCAGCGCCAGAAACGTCCTTTCAGTGACTTGGGATTCTTGTCATAACTTGCTCTAAACTTGCAGTTTTCGCAGGGATATTGTGCCATATTCAGTGTAATTATATCGTTTGCGATACAAATATACTGTAAGTCGCCGGAACAGCAAGCGATATGTGCGTTAATCTATATTAATGCCGGGGTGGGGCGGAACATGCGTTATTTTGACCTATTTGTGGCACGTATTGTTTTTTGTAGTATATTCGCAGTACAGTATCGGAACAGAAAAGATATTGTAAAGACATACTAACATAGCATTTGCTATTTATTCGGTTGCTCGAAACCTAGGAAATTTCAACTGTCAACCCGGATAAGTCGGTAAATGTCTGCGCTTCTGCGTGGGCTTGACTTATCTGTTGACAAGGCTTTCCTAGGGCCGCGAGCATGGATCTTTCAAGTCCATGCTTTTTTGTGCCCTGAAGCCTGTCAAGAAAAAGTCAGCAAGTGTGCAATGAAAGCGCAGAATGGACACCCAGATCAAGTCCAAGGAGAGGGTGGCCGCTCACGGTGAGGTGTTTACCGCTCCCCGTGAGGTTAACGCCATGCTGGACCTTGTAAAGTCGGAGACGGAGCGTATAGATTCCCGTTTCCTGGAGCCTGCTTGCGGTGACGGAAACTTCCTGATAGAGATACTACGCCGTAAACTCTATGTCTGCGGGGAGCGCGTAAAGGCCAGGCAATATACCCAACTTCAATATGAACATGATGCCATTTGGGCGGTATCGAGCATCTACGGCATAGAACTGCTGGCCGATAATGTGGCCTCTTGCCGTGAGCGTCTGCTTGATTATTTCACGGAGCAATACAAAGCACTTTTTAAATCCAAATGCAAGGATGAATGCATTGAGGCCGCCCGATACATCCTATCCAAGAACATAATTCACGGCGATGCGCTCACATACAAGCGCGTGGATAATCCCGGCAGCTGGATTCATGTGTGCGAGTGGAGTTTTATAGGCGGTGGCAAAGTAAGCCGCCGTGACTATGAATTCTCTTTCCTTATAGGGCAGTACAGCAGCGACAACCTCTTTGCCGATGCACCCGTAGAGACCTATCCTCCTGTTCATTTCCTCAAAATCAAACCGGCGGCCTATGGAGAACAGCAGTTATAATCCCGATGTGCTCAACTGCATTGCCAATCTGAGCAATGATGAGGTTTTCACTCCACCGGAATTGGCTAACAACGTTCTGGACCTTTTGCCGCAGGAACTGTTCCGCAGCCCACAAACCACATTTCTGGATCCGTTTACCAAGAGTGGAGTGTTCCTGCGTGAGATAGTGAAGCGCCTGGACCGAGGCCTGGAGAGCGTAATCCCGGACCGACAGGCTCGAATAGACCACATCCTGCATAATCAGGTATTCGGGATTGCCTGCACCGAACTGACATCGTTGCTGTCGCGCCGCTCAGTCTATTGCTCCAAGAGTGCCGATGGCAAATACAGCGTTACACGCTTTAAAACCCCAAGCGGCAACATTCTCTACTCAAACATAAATCACACGTGGGAAGGCGGCAAGTGTAAGTACTGCGGAGCCAGCCAGGCGGTCTATGACCGAGGCTCAGAATCTGAGCAGTATGCTTATATGTTCATCCACACCGACAACCCCGGCAAATTCTTCAACAACATGAAATTCGATGTAATCATTGGCAATCCTCCATATCAGTTAAGCGATGGAGGAAATAGGAATAGTGCATCACCAATTTACCAGCTATTTGTTGAACAAGCAAAGAAACTATCACCAAGATATTTACTTATGATTATTCCTTCAAGGTGGTATTGTGGCGGTCGGGATCTTGGGGATTTTAGACAATCAATGCTTAAAGATGGTCATCTGCGATTCTTATATGATTATAAATCAGGAGCTGATTGTTTTCCAGGTATAAGGGCAGGCGGCGGTGTTTGCTATTTTTTATGGGATAAAGGATATGAAAGTAATGAGATTTCTTTTGTAAGTCATGGAGAAAAACTAACAACCAGAAATAAAATAGAATTTGGATTAGATTTCTTTATCAGAGATACTATTGCTAGAGATGTTGTGGCAAAAATAAGATCTGTCGATACAATTGCATTATCATCAAGAGTATGGTCTCAAAAGCCATTTGGATTTAGAACTAATTATATGGATTTTAGTGATAAAGGACCTGTGAAGATATATACAAAGAAATCTAAAACCGGATTTGGATTTGTCTCCAAAAATAGTATAACAAAAAATGTAGAATATCTTGATTATTGGAAGGTCGTAACATCGCGATCAACGTCTGTTCCAGAGGAAGATAATGGTCAGGTATTAAGAATGTCTCAAACTTTCATTGTAGAACCTGGTTCTGTTGTGACAGAATCATATATTGTGATAGATGTATTCAAGAGAAAAAATGAGGCCGAAAATTGTATGAGTTATGTTAAGACCAGATTTTTACGATTTCTATGTCAGCCTACAATCGTATCTCCAGATGTTTCTAATAGAACTTTTGACTTGGTTCCGCTGCAGGACTTCTCGCACCCATGGACAGATGAGATGCTGTACAAGAAATACGGATTGACTCCAGATGAGATTGCATTCATAGAGTCAATGATCCGACCGATGGAATAGATAGAAACAAATAATAAACAGGCGCTCTTTGATTTATTGCTGACAGATTGGAAAATTAATTTATAAGTTAATTTTTTATGGCTTAATCCTTTGATATTAAAAAGAATGTGCGTATCTTTGCTCGTGATAAATCAATAGTCATGAGAAAAGTAGAATTTGAACCCTTGTTTTTGACAGAAACCACTGATATATTTACCATTCGAGTGGATGGGGGCGTTTCTGAGTTTGAAAAGTTCCTGTTGTTGTTCA
>CACWIN010000044.1 GCA_902760965.1 uncultured Bacteroidales bacterium
TGAGTGTTTTTGTTGCCTGTAGCTATGCTACAAACATCTTTGATTTTACACTTATCCCACTCTCCCTCAAACCCTGGAAATCTCAAATTCGGGACATTAGGTTTATTCTGTTTTTTATTATCACTCATAGCGATTTTCTGTCAGTTAAGCAATTGATTAGGGATTAGATAATGCCGAGTTCCTTGAGGTAAACATCTATCTGGGCATCCAGTTCTGCACGCTGGGCCTCAAGATCCTTTATTTCTTTCATTACGGCCTTGATGTCTATCTCCTCTTCCTCCTCAAAGGTATCAACATAACGCGGAATATTGAGGTTGTAATCATTGTCCTTGATTTCCTGGAGTGAAGCACAATGGCTATACTTCTCTATCTCCTTACGTTCGCGGTAGGTATTGACAATCTTATCAATATGCTCCTTACGTAGTTTGTTCTGAGTCTTGACTTTCTCAAACTCCTTGCTGGCATCTATAAAGAGTATGTTATCGTCTTCCTTGCGGCATTTCTTCATAACCAGAATACATGTTGGTATGCTGGTTCCATAGAATATATTAGCAGGAAGTCCGATAATGGCATCTATATAGTTCTTCTTCTCTATGAGGAACTGGCGGATTTTACCCTCGGATGCGCCGCGGAATAAAACTCCGTGCGGAGCTACGCAAGCCATTGTGCCGCCATCATTGAGATGATATATCATGTGCAATATAAAAGCGTAGTCTGCTTTGGATTTTGGTGCCAAGACACCGGCTTTACTGAAACGGTCATCATTGTTGAACTTGGCATCGGCTGTCCATTCTGCGGAGAATGGCGGATTTGCCACCACGGCATCAAACTGACGGTCTCCAAATTCATCTTTTTCTAGTGTATCACCATTTTGGATGTCAAAATCCTTATACTTAACACCGTGCAGCAGCATATTCATGCGTGCCAGGTTGAAGGTAGTGGGATTCTTTTCCTGACCGAAGATTTCATCAGCATTACCTCCACGGGCTGTACGGAGCAGCAATGATCCACTACCACAAGTGGGGTCATATACTGTCTTGAGACGAGTCTTACCGGTGATAACTATCTCTGAAAGAATCTGGCTAACCTCCTGGGGAGTATAGAACTCACCGGCTTTCTTGCCGGCGCCAGCTGCAAACTGGCCAATCATATACTCGTATGCATCACCAAGGATATCTATATCCTGAGCATCATTAAGACCAAAATCAATGCCGTTGAGCGCTATCAGGACATCACTTATTAGTCTATTCTTATCATCGGCTGTCTTACCTAGTTTAGGCGAGGCAAGATCTATATCAGAGAACAAGCCTCCAAAATCATCTCCGCTATCGTGACCAATGGTGCTGTCCTCAATCTTCTTGAGGCTGCGCTCTAACTGTGGTAGTACATTCTCCTTGTGGCTGATGCTTGTTATAATTGAAGAGTACAAGAACTCAGGCTCAATAAAGTAGCCCAATTCTTCCATACATATACGTTGTATCTCTGCTTTAAGTTCTGAATCATTTGAAGCCCACGCTTGCTTGAAGGTAAGTTTATCCTCACTCAACTGGTCATCAATATATAGCTCTATCTTTTCAGAAAGGTATTTGTAGAATATGAAGCCAAGAGTAAAGTACATAAAGTCTCCGGCTGTCATGTTTCCTCTAAGTTTGTTTGCTACCTCCCAAAGTTGGGTGCGCAAGCGCTGTTGTAATTCTTCTGTCATATTATAGTTTGTGCTTTATTCCCAATTAAACAAGTCAATGATCTCACGCATCTTCTCGACAATGCGGCGGACGGTTGCACTACGTGCCAACAGGCCCATTTGCTTTTTACGGACTGCCTCCTGAATAATTTCCGGTTTTTCACGGCCCAGGTAATCATACTCTGACATGAACTTGCCTAGAGCCTCCGGATCAACATCCTCTTGAGCAGCTAAATCCTCAACTGCCTGTGTCTTTTTCTCTATGATGTAATTTTTGAGACGAGATTCCAGATCAATGGTACCGTCTGCTTTTGCACGCTCAAAGCCATCTTTATCTGAATCCACATTTGCCTTGATAAAGCCATCAATAAGACGGGTCTTCTTTCGCATTGTGGCATCCTTTATCATGGTGTCAAGAATCTCCTGACGTTTCTCCTCATAGTTAGCATCTGACGGATTCAAGTTATTGATAAGCGACAGGATATAAGCGACATTAATGACATCACTGTGTAGTAGCTCTAAACAGAAGTCTATATCTTCAAGCTTACCTCCATCTTCATATTCTATTGGCAAATCACCTGTTTCATGTGATTCTTCCGTTTTATCCTCCTTAACAAAACCAACGGTCATATCAAGATACTTAGAACGGAAATCATTAAAGTCCTGCTCTGAGAGGATGAATCCAGGATCATCGGCATCAAAGTCCTCATATATCTGAATCTCTGCACGTTTCTTGATGATATCACGAAAAGCCAGCAGAAAACTCTTCTTATCATACTCGCTTTTGAGCAAATCAACAGTCTCAAGTGTGGGGTAAGTCTGCAAGAACTTTTCACTGAGTTCATTAAGCTCACGCTTGACCTGCTTGTATTCCGGACGCTGTACACCAACATTGGGATCACCGTCACAGAAGAGTTTCAAGGATTCGTCGACCTTAGACTTAAGGTCACGGAAGCAGAGAATCTTACCAAAACGTTTTTTCTCATTCAGAATGCGGTTGGTTCGGCTGAATGCCTGGAGCAGACCGTGATACTCAAGATTCTTATCTACGTAGAGAGTATTGAGTTTCTTAGCATCAAAGCCTGTTAGGAACATACCTACTACTATAAGGAGGTCAATCGGTTCCATACCCTCTTTGCGCTTTTTCATTCGCTCATTTATATCATCGTAGTAAGCTCCGAAATTATCAGTTGTGAATGCAGTACCAAAATGTGCATTATAATCATCCATTATAGTCTGCAACTCATCGGCCTGAACGGAATCTGTTTCAAAACCCTGATTCATTCCAGTCTTGGCATCGTCCTGACTGGCGTTAGCCGCATAGGTAAAGATAGCAGCTATCTTGATGTCCGGCTGTAGGTCCTTAAATATCTTGTAGTATTTAAGAAGCATGGGTACAGATTGTACAGCAAAGAGAGCATTGAATTCCCCGTCGAAAGTTGACTTGCGGAAGTTGTTGATGATGAATTCCGCAATGGTTTTCATACGGATTTCACTCTGCTCATTGGCATCAAGCTTACCTTGGTAGTATTCCACAAGGAAACCAAGAACATTCTCATCGGCAATGGCATCCTTAATCATGTACTTATGGAGACACTCTCCAAAGACCTCATAGGTGGTAATATCCTGCTTGGCATTCTCCGGGAAGATAGGCGTGCCGGTGAATCCGAATATCTGGAGATTGCGGAAAAAGTTGACGATATTGCGGTGGCACTCACCAAAATGGCTGCGGTGACACTCATCAAATATCATTACAAATTTCTTGTCGCGCAGTTCCTGAATACGTTTGTTATAAAAGTCCTTCTTGATGGCGGTGTTTAGTTTCTGGATGGTGGTGAGAATAATTTTCTTGTCTGAGTTAAGACGCTTGACAAGTTCATAGGTATCATCAGTACCATTAACAGCACCAGGTTCAAAGGCCTCATATTCACTTTTGGTCTGAGTATCCAAATCATGTCGGTCTACCACGAAGAGTACTTTATCAATACCATCGAGTTCTGCTACCAACTGGGCTGCTTTGAATGATGTAAGAGTCTTACCTGCTCCCGTAGTATGCCATATGTAGCCATTCTTATTTGTATTCTGCACACGGTCAAGTATCTTCTCTACGGCATAGTACTGATACGGTCGTAGCACCATGAGACACTTATCTCCTTCATGAAGTACTATGTATTTACTTAACATCTTGCCAAGTGTACACTTGTCAAAGAAGTGAACAGCAAACTGACTGAGGTCATTGACTGGTTCATTATTGATGAGAGTCCACTTGAAAGTAAACTTATAGCCACAATTAGGATTGTTAGCAAAATAACGGGTGTTTACACCGTTGGATATCACGAACAGCTGTATATAATCAAAAAGGCCATGGAATGAAGTCTTTGAATATCGCTGGACCTGATTATAAGCCTGCTTGAGCTCTACCCCACGTTTCTTAAGTTCAATCTGCACGAGAGGCAGACCGTTAATGAGGATAGTAACATCATATCGACAGGTTTTACGGCCTTCAACAGTAATTTGATTTGATACCTGAAACTCATTCTGACACCAACGGTTCTTATTTAGGAACTCCACCCATACACGATGCTGGCCATCTTCTGTTTCCAGAGGATAAAGGTCGCGGAGTTTCTTGGATTTCTCAAAGAGAGTACCACCCTCCAGATAGATACATATCTTCTCAAATTCCTTATCAGTAAATGTTGTCCTTCCTATGCGTTCAAGAGCCTTGGCATTATGCTTCTCCAACTGTGCCTTGAAGTTCTTGTAAAGATTATCTTCTTCCTTGATATGGACGTATTCATAGCTCAAATCTTGCAATGTTGCTATTAGTCCATTCTCAAGAGCTTCTTCGCTTTGCGCTGTCATTTTTTGAATACCGTTGGGTGTTGTTAAATCTTTAATCTACAAACTTAGGGATTTTGGACGAGATTATGTGTTACAGATTAGCTTTTATATTTAATGAAAAAGCAATAAGATGTAACTTAAATACAGTCTTTTTCATATTTTTGTTTCGTATAGTAAAACCTATAATGTCCCTACCCAAATTCATAATAACAAGAGCCGGAGTACTGCGCTTAGGGATGGTACGTCAGCATAAGGACCTGATGCAGTCGGAAGACGATTGTATAGGCGGCGGATATTATCAATTCGACTTTACCTGCAACCGCATGATTTTGGATCGGGCGTCATATGACTTTGGGATTCCACGCTGGCATCTTATTGATACGCTTAAGGTTCCGGCGGTATATCGTGGACTGAGCATCGTCTACAAGTATGACGATGATTTCCATGAGGACTTCCAGGTCAGTGACCAGCTAAAGATAGAGTATTACTGAAACTATACCCACACAAAGTTCTCCTGGCCGGCGCCAATCTCAAAATGGTACTTGGCTATGCCAAGGTCTATCTTGGTGTAACCCATCATGGAGAATCCTTTATTGGCACGCACTTTATGCGTGTTGTTCTCTACGCCCTGATAATCAAACGAGAACTTCTGCTGGTTTACAGCAGTCGGTGCAAGCAGAGCGGCCTGAACTCCCTTTTTGAACCATGAGGGCGTGCTGTCGGTGGCGTTGCTCACCTGCTCTACGGTCTTGATCTTATGGCCCACTCCCTGAGTTTCACCGTAGCCGAGCGCTATGTAACAGCAAATCTTTTCATCGGCCTCAAGCACATAGGTGCCCGGGATTTTGGAGTAAGAGACGCCTACCCAACAGGTGTTCAACCCCAGCGTCTGCGCCAGCAGGACCAGATGCTCGCCGTAGTAGCCTATCTGTTCGTCCAGGTCATCGGCCTTCTTTCCGGCCATTACAAAATAGCTGCTCACATTACGGAAACTGCCGTATCTGGCTATCGGGCCCTGAAAGGCTTTCTTTTCATTCAGAATCAGTTGGATATGTAATCGGCCATCACGGTTTATGTCCGATATCCGCTCCTCAAGAACTTTTACGACATCATCGGCCAACGGCTGGTCCTTATATGCCCTCACGCTGTGACGGGCCTCAATTGCTTCCTGCAGTGTCATTGTATTACCTTTTTTACTGGCGCTAAGGTAGCATATTTTTTAGTACCTTTGGGACTGTACTAACAAACAAAAACGATATGGTAAAGCACATAATCCTCTGGACACTAAATCCGGAGCTCAGTGAAAGTGAGAAGGAGGCCATAAAGGCTGGTATCAAGGAGGGACTGGAAGGCTTGGTCGGTAAGGTTCCGGGACTGATTGACGTAAAGGTGAACATCAGTGGACGGCTGGCATCGTCAAATGCCGATGTCATGCTGGACAGCACGCTTGAAACTGAGGAGGCTCTCAAGGCATACGCCAACCATCCCGCTCACGTGGCTGTGGCCGATACAAAGGTACGTCCCTACACCGTTCAGCGCAGTTGTCTGGATTTTGAGATATGAAAAAAGCACTAGTCATAATCCTGTCTGCAGTGCTGTTATCGGCCTGCGCCGACAGCCCCAAGCAACTAATCAAACGGGCCGATGAGCTGTGCCGCTACATCCCCGACCATGAGTTGCTGGAAAAGTCCAGGGACTTTATGACAACTGATTTCTACGCCGTTCTGGACACCATGTTCTACCGTCTGCCGGCGCATGAGGCTATGGACCACGAGTGGCTCTATTTCTTTGTAACCGGCAACGGCGGCACTATAGCAGATTTCACTGTAACCGGTATCACCAAGACAGATAAAACACACGCCACAGCAACCGTAAGTGTCCGCCAGAAATGGGAAGACGGCTCTTTTGACCCTGACACAGACATAGAGGAACACCAACTCTACATGGAGAAGGTTAACGGAGTCTGGCTGATGTCTGACTTTGACGCACGCAAGCAGGACTGCATCAACTACATAGCCAATAACCGCAAGGAGCAGGCTCTGCGCGATGCCATCAGCGACTATCTGATAAAGGAGATTGGCTCACAATACAAGCAGGGGCAGCTATGCATCCCTACCCTGATGATTGTATCGGCAGAGGAGATAAGCGCTGACCAGGCACGTGTATGGGGTGATTTCTGGATATGGTGGTACAACCTGGAAGGTGACACCTTGATGACCGTATCGGGCGGCAACCATTCCGGAGTCATGACCATAATCAGCCGGAACGGTGAATTAAAGGTTACATCTTTTGAGCAGACTGTGGATGGTGCCGGCAATGACGCAAGCGCACGCAATCTTTTCGGCTCTCATTATGATATCTATCAGAACATGCACTCCAGCCAGGATGTGCGTGAGGCCGTGCGCCGCGAGCAACTTGGAGAGTATGTTAAGAACCACAATCTTAAAATAAAATATTACAAGGACTACGGCTGGGATGCCGTAAAACTATAGGACAAAACGATTTCTCAGACAATTGATATAAATGGAACCGTTTCTTAAGCTAGTAGCAGAGGATCTGTACCGCAAGTACAGTGCGCAAGGTAACGGACTTGCCGATATTACGGTGGTCTTCCCTAACCGCCGCGCCAGGCTGTTCTTTGATGATTTCCTGTCAGCATGCTCTGCAAAGCCGGTCTGGTCACCGCAATATACTACTATCGAGGAACTGTTCCAGTCACAATCAGACCTCAGGCCAGCCGACCGCATAGAGATGGTCACCCTACTCCACAGCATCTATCAGCAGGAACTGCATACCGATGAGTCTTTAGACAGTTTCTGGTCATGGGGAGAGCTGATGCTGGCCGATTTTGATGATGTGGACCGCAATCTGGCACCGGCAGACCAGCTGTTCAGCCTGCTGCGTGAACAGCGCGAAATGTCTGACCTCTCTTTTCTGACACCTGAGCAGACCAAGGCACTTGAGCAATTCTTCAAGGAGATGGCCGATGCCAAGCCCACAGAACTACGTGAGCATTACCAGGCCGTATGGAGTGTATTGGGCAACATATATAACAAGTTTGGTAAACTACTGACTGATAAAGGTATAGGCTACAACGGCATGATTCAGCGCCGCGTCATAAGCAATCTTGATACTGACCGCTTAACTGCCCGCCGCTACGCATTTGTAGGTTTCAACAGTCTTGACGGAGCAGAAAAAGCGCTGTTCCGCGCCATACAGAAAGCCGGCAAGGCACTGTTCTACTGGGATTATGACCCGGCCTATACGGAGAGCAGCCTGTTGCATGAAGCCGGACGGTTCCTGCGTGACAACCTCAGGGAGTTCCCCAACGAGCTGCCGCGGGAGCGGTTTGACGGCATGCATAAGGCCCGTCTCACCATCGTGGAGGCATCGACCGATAACGCCCAGGCTCGTTTCATACCCCAGTGGCTCAACTCGCTGAACGTTGAAAAAGCCGGCAAGGAGACCGCCATAGTCCTGGCCGATGAAAACCTGCTGCAGCCCGTGCTGCACAGCATACCGCAGGAGCGCATAAACAATGTGAACATAACCATGGGCTACAAGCTGTCAGAGACATCGCTCTACAGCCTGGTTAACGCCCTGATAGATATGCAGCGTCTGGCTACCAGAAACAAAGGCAGGCTGAGCATACAGTCACTCAGCCGTGTGCTGGGCAACCCCATGACGGCAGCCCTTTGTGCCGATGCCCCCAAGATACTGGATAATCTGCGCGCCAGCCGCCGTATGTTCCCGGACATCACTGCCCTTTCCGCAAGCAAGGAACTGGCCGTAATGTTTATCACTGTAACCGATAACCAGTCATTGCTACAGTATCTTCTGGATGTGCTCAAGGCACTGGTACCGGTTATCCGTGAGCGTGCTGACGACACCCTGTTCCAGCCCCTTAACCAGGAGTCGCTCTACCGCATATATACCCAGATCAACCGCCTCAACTCCCTAATGGAATCCGGAAGTCTGGACTTAAGCACCGATATGCTGTGCCGTCTGATACGCTCCATACTGTCAACGACAACCGTACCCTTCCACGGTGAGCCCGCCGTTGGAATGCAGATAATGGGACTTATTGAGACCCGTAACCTGGATTTCAAAAACGTGCTGCTGCTTTCGGCCCAGGAGGGCACCCTGCCCAAATCCGGCCAGAGTGCATCATTCATTCCGTATAACATTCGCGTGGCTTTCGGACTCACCACCATGCAGGACAAAAGCGCCGTTTCATCGTACAATTTCCACCATCTGCTCCAGAGGGCAGAGAATGTGACCATGGTCTATAACGGCAATGCCGATGCAAGCGGAATAGGAAAAGGACAGATATCGCGTTATCTGCTTCAGCTCATAGTGAGCGGTGCCGACATAAACCGCATCACGCTCAAGACAGACCGCCAGGAAACTGACGTAGAGCCGTTCAGCGTAGCCAAGACACCGGCTGTTCTGGAGGAACTGTGCCGCAGGTATGACTACGCCAATCCCAAGACATACCTGTCACCATCGGCCCTGAACAGATACATGAACTGCCCGCTCCAGTTCTATCTTGCCCAGATAGCAGGCCTTAAGAAACCCGATGACACCGACACCGAGATAGACTTCGCCATGTTTGGAACACTGTTCCACAAGAGTGCGGAGCTGGCATACAACTATCTGTCATCGGCCGGTCAGACCATAACCGCAACCGCCATTGATTCACTGCTCAAGGACAGCAAGCGTCTTGAGGGATTCGTTCAGCAGGCATTCAACGACGATTATTTTGCCCGTAAGGCCGTTGACAAGGCCGATTACAGCGGCACCCAGTCCATAAACTTTGACGTGATACTCAAATACCTGCGCCAGATTCTGCGCATGGATATGGAACTGTACGCCCCGTTCAATTACGTAGGCAGCGAGGATAAGGGTTACCAGCATGTCATTGAGGTTCAGGATCCGTTGAACGCAGGAACAATGAAACAGATACGCCTTAAGGGTATCATTGACCGTCTTGACTGCAAGGACGGAATACTGCGCATTGTGGACTACAAGACCGGATCGGACAAAGGCACACCGGACACGATAGATCAACTGTTCCCGCCCACCGACAGCAAGAAACGCAAGAGCCAGGCATTCCAGATATTCTACTACGCATACATCATGAGCATGCAGCCGCAGTTCAACCGGTACCGTCTGGCGCCCACCCTGCTCTACACCCGTTCATCGTCCAAACCCACGGCCGATGACATCTACTATCATATCGGCAAGGATGTCCTGACCGATTTCAACGTCCAATGCGGCAATGAGTTTGAGGAGAAACTGATTGGACTGATATCCGATATTTTCAATCCCGATATCCCGTTCAGTCCCACCGATGATAAAGAGGCCTGCAAGAATTGTGATTTTGCTCAACTATGTGGGAGAGTGTAATTAAATCAAAAAATGAAAAAGTCTGTTGTTTTAAGTTTCCTATTGTCTGTATGCATCGGCGTTAACGCACAGATTGCACAGAAAATGTCATATGACATCCGTAAGTTGGTAAACCAGAAAGCCATGCTGGCACCCAGCAGATCAAAAAACATACGGCAAGATGTAGTTCGCGCCATGATCCGCTTTAACGGCGATGCAGAGACTGTTATGGGATTATACGGTTGCAAGTCTATCACTAATATCGGAGATATTTACGTAGCCGATATTCCGGTCAGCCAATTGAATGCACTGGCAAATGACGAACGTGTGGTACGCATAGAGAATCATGTTGGTGGCAAGTTAATGATGGATGTTACCCCAAAATGGATTAATACCCCTGCTATCTATGAAGACACCCGTCTTCCCAATGCTTATACCGGCAAGGGCGTCATGTTAGGTATTATTGATGTTGGTTTGGAGGTCACTCATCCTAACTTCTATAACACAGATAGCACGACATTACGGGTTACCCGTTTTCTTGACCAGTTTGCCGTTGACGATGAGCCATACGGTAAACAAATTGATCTGGGTCGCGAATATCTTACTGAGACCGACATCAAAGGTAAGGGCTTCTCTGCAGACAGCTATCGCTACTATCACGGAACCCATTGCCTTGGTATTGCAGCCGGTTCAGGACATACAACACCTTATCGTGGTGTGGCTTTTGAGGCCGAACTGGCTGCTGTAAGTTCCAAAGTAGCCGGTGATAGTACTTTTGGCTCTGCTAACGAGCTGGCACTGATGAAGTACATTTTCGACTATGCCGACGAACGCCAGATGCCTTGCGTCATAACCTATAGCATTGGCTTTCATGCCATACCTGCCGATTGTGAACTATTCCAAGATGCCATATCACAGCTGGTGGGTCCTGGCCGTATCATCGTGGCTGCAGCGGGTAACGCAAGTTATTCAGAAGGTTACGTGTGCAAGCCGAAAGGTGTAGCTGTTGCCGGTACCAGTCTGATAGGTGATGAGGATGGATTAGCCTTCCTCTACAGCAGCAACCCGTTTACGCTTAAGATTATCAGCAAACACAAGGACCCTCAGAACGGCTCGCTGAAAGGCGATTCACTTGTTTACATACCGACAGAGGGAACAGTAGAGAAGCAACTTGCCGGTAAACTGGTCTCAGTCCAGAAAAACGATACGTGCTACACCATTTCTTATACTCGGGACATAGCTGACACTGATGACAACGCCGTGTTACTTGTCATAGAAGGTGAGGACTGCTTAGCTCAACTTGTGGCAGGAATGCATGATGAGTTTTATAATGACACTGAAGCCGATGCACGCTGTGGCGATGCCGACCAAACACACAGAATAACTATGCCAGGCTGTCTGTCAGGTGTCATCACTGTAGGAGCACTATATACCCGTACGGAATTCACCAATATCGATGGTGACACGATATCAGACTGGGGCTCTATTTCAGCAGAAAGTACAATAGCACCTTTCTCGTCGCAGGGCCCCACTCTATCTGGTCTTATCAAGCCCGATGTCGTGGCACCTGGCGTAAACATTAACTCCTCCGGCAACAGTCACTTTGATGAAGAATATGCCCCCTATCTAGTGTCAACAAGCACTTTTCTGGGTCGCGATTACCCTTGGATATCCTGTAGCGGCACCTCGATGGCTACACCTTGTGTTGCAGGCATCGTAGCCCTGTGGTTGCAGGCCAACCCCAATCTGTCGCCTGACGACATTATGCGTATCATCAGCCAGACCAGTCATCCTATTGGCGATGTCATTCCCAACAACATCTATGGATATGGTCTTATTGATGCATACTCAGGTATTCTGAATATTCTCAATCTGCCCACCGCCATTAGCAATCTCTCACAGCACCAGCCCTCAGCGCTGGCTATCAGACCGGCCCAAGGAGGCATCCGCCTTACATTTGATAAGGTACCGACACAGCGATTCTCCGTTAGCGTGTATTCTGTAGATGGCAGGTTACTATGCGAGCACATCATCAATCCCACCTCATCAACCGACTATTTCCTGCCCCTAAGCAATGCTTCAGGAATCTACGTAGTACAAGTAATCAGTTCTGAACAAGGTTTCACAGGTTCAGAACTGATTAGGAAATAGTTTTTCTGCTATTTATTGGTAAGACTGCTTGAATTCCAACCAGAATTTCATGACCTTACCGTTAGCCAGAGTGGCATTGAACTTGAAAGTCAGTTTGTCGGCTGAGATACCTCCTGTATATTTTACAGTTCCGCTCTTAAACATATTCTCATATTGAACACCGTCTATTTCACCAGCCTTTCCAAAGAATTGAATGGAAGGAAGTGATGAAGGCAGTTGATCGTTAATTCCCATTATGGAAAAGCTCTCAGGATAACCTTCTTTTGCCAGGTCAATGGTCTCTCCAGACTCCCATAATTGCCAATGATGGTCTATAGTAGTACCAAAACCTGCAGATTCACAAACAACGTCAAGCCAGCCCATTCTTTCATCCCAGCTTCCACCAGTCTTTACATCAAACACCTTTCCGTCATAGTAAAACTGGTTTACCTTGATACCGGATTCTTTTGTGTACCAAGCCTGCCCATTACCCAGATATGAACCTCCTCCAAGGGTAAAGCTTTCAGGTGGGGTCACCATCAATGAGTCATCCTTAAACTGATAACTGAAAGTATAGCTCTGGCCTACCATTCCTTCTTGAGCCTCATGCCAGTCAAATGGCTCGTCATCGTTGTTGAAACCGTAGAACTTTGCAACTGTTATGGTGAATGAAGATTGGTCAACGGTAAATGTACCTGCAATCTTATGGCCATAGCCCCATGACTGACCTTGTGCTACACCAACCTCAGAACTCTCCAGAACGAATGTATTCTTATTAAAGGTAAAGCTTTCTGCACGGACAGAATAGCCGCTCTGGTATTCATATCTTTCAGAATGTGCCCATTTACCCTCCAGAATGGTATTCTCAATTTTACCCCTCTTGATGAAGAACATACCCGGCATCGGGCCACCTGAAGCTTTTTCTGCATTAATAACCTTGAATTCAAATTTACTTACCAAATTCATAGCAGCTTTAAACTCCTCTGGTTTCATCTGATACCAACGGTATGGCAAAGCTTCGGTGTATGTCAGATAAAATGTCTCAGGATCCAATGCTTCATCAGAGGCAGACCAGCCCTGAGAATATTCATTGATAATTTGAGCATCCCACGCGTCTTCATTTTTGAATGAGAAATACAGAGTGTCATTCTCATAAGTGTATGTTCCCCTAAGATGATCGCCCCATGCAACGATATAAAGGTCAACATTAGTGTTATCAGCAAAGATGAGAGTGAGTCGTTGTTCACCTTGCCCTACCTGAGCATCTTCAGGCAGATAATCCCAACGTCCTATAAAAGAGAACGTTTTATTGGAGTCATCTCCTTTTTCGTTTTCGTTTAAATTTTCTTTTTCATCACATGATGTGAAAGTCATGCCCAGCATAGCTGTAGCAATGGCAAAAAACAGAAACTTTTTCATTTTTGTTTAAATTATAATTAGTGGTGCTAAAGTGAAATTTTTATTGCTGAATGACCATTCAAAACAGAAAAAAATCGGTCATATCGTACAAATCATTACTTTTGTCATCAAATGGATTTTATAGACATTCTCATTCCTATGCTTCCATTCATGGTCTGTCTGTTCTGGACAGTCCATGCCGGAATCAGTTACAGGGAACTGAACAAGGCCCAGCACTACCTTGGATTATTCCTGTCGGTTTCCATGTTGGTGTTTCTCTACCACGCCGTTTATTACAGCACCGCCCATACTCAAGGTTATAATGTACTGACAGTCATCTACTCATGGGCCACATTGACTACATATCCGTTATACTACCTCTACATCAAGGCTATAACAGACTCTCACAATCCTGGCAAGTTTGAAATGGCGTTGCTGCTCACTCCCGGTCTTATTGCCGCCGCAGCAAGCATATCGGTACTCCTGTTCGGACTCGGGCATGAGGTTCCGGATACTTTCATCAGTATTGTACGCCCCATACAGACCATCCTGGTGTGCGTAATCAGCCTGATAAAGCTCACCAAATTTGACCGCAGTGTCTATGACTCCTACTCGGAGGTGGAGGGAAAGACCGCAAAACCTATCATTATTCTGGTTGCTGTACAATTCACAGCCGCCTTCTGTACAGTGGCGCTGACTATTCTGGGACCACGTTTCTTTACCGGAAAGACCGTGCTGGCAGTGCCATCGGTCCTTTTTGCGGGTATCATTTATGCCATCGCCTATGTAGGATTCCGATATCGCTATGGAGCATATCAGATGGAGAATGAGCTCAAAGAGGATATTATCCTCACAGATAAAGAGAATGAAGACTCCGTTCTTTTCAATATCATACAAGAAAAGATGGAGAATGAAAGGATGTATCTTCAGCCCGGACTTTCGGTCGTAGATCTGGCCAAATCCATAGGCAGCAACCGTACATACGTATCCACAAGCATCAACTCACATAGCGGCAAGTCATTCGCTATGTTTGTCAACACCTACAGGGTGGAGTACGCCAAGCAAATAATGGAAAAAGACGGAAAGCTATCCATTGCCCAGGTAGCCGAAATGACAGGATTTGCCAGCGAGGAATCCTTCCGCCGAAACTTCAGGAACATCACCGGCAAATCGCCATCTGACTGGACTGGATCGGTCCGTCTTTAATCTTTACAGTTTTCAGGCTTTTATCAGCCTTATCTTATCTGGCCAGCGGATTACCCAGCTCCGATGCCTCCACGTCATTCTCATCCAGCTTGAATATCATGAACTGCTGGTTTTCCTGAGTGAAAGGCTTCCATTCACCGCCGTCGGGACCGTTGGGGTCACCGTACTTGGCAAAGTTTGACCATGCTGTGAGCATCTTCTCTGACAGATCCCAGTCACCCTGGGTCCAGGGGCGCCAACAGTGTTTCAGTGACTTGAACACAAACCAGAGGTCCGATGAGTGGAATGCACCTCTCAGGCGCTGTGTCACCTCGGGATGATTGCCGTCATCAGGCAGCGGACGTGCAAACTGATATGCGTATGCCTTACCGCCCATCTCCTGGCGGTTGATGCAGAAATCTGCAATCTGGGTACCCATGTTACCTGCGTCATTCAGTGTGTAACCGATCAGGTACGGAACCTGTGCCAGTGATCCGTCCAGGCAGGCATCATCAAATGACTCGGTCAGCACATATCCATCTATATAAGGTGATATGGGTGATGCGGTAAGTATGCTGCGCTTTCCGGTAACGTTTGTATAGAGGCCGCCCAGAGCGAAAATGGTCTCGGTGCTGGCACCGCGCAACTGACGCAGTGTAGTCAGGTTAGCCCAGTCGCACACCTCCTTGGTCGATGCTTCGGCCTCGGCCAGTGTGGTCATACCCTGCTGCGGCATTCCCATTCCCATGCCCATTCCGCCGCGGCCTGCGGGTGCAGCAGCAGTCTGAGGACGGGGCTTAACAAGTCCGCTTCCGCTCATGATCACAGCCTTGTTGAACAGACCCTTGGTAAGAGGTGATGCGCTCAGGAACTTGACGCTGCGTGAGCCTGCGCTCTGTCCGAATATCATCACGTTATCGGGGTCACCGCCAAACTGGGCTATATTCTTCTTGACCCACTTCATGGCTTCAATCTGGTCCAGAGTGCCCCAGTTACCTGTTGCATGCTCGGGATCCTCGGCCGACAGTTCCGGATGTGCAAAGAATCCGAACGGACCTACACGGTAGTTGAATGATACCAGCACTACATCCTTATTGGCCCACTCCTGGCCGTCAAACTCAGGCTCCGATCCCCAGCCCTCACGCATGCCGCCTCCGAATATCCAGATGGCAACGGGCAGTTTGGCATCGGTCTGACCGGGTTTAGTGGTCCAAACGTTCAGATAGAGGCAATCCTCGCTGTAAGGAGCCTCATCGCCGTAACCCCACTCGGTTGTGTAACCGCCGGGATAATGTGCTGCCTGGAATGGCGGATGACCAAATTTGTCACAGAGTTTTACACCCTCCCATGGAATGACTGGCTGCGGAGCCTTCCAGCGGTTCTGACCTGTAGGAGGTGCTGCAAACGGGATTCCGCGGTAAACGGTAACTCCCTTGATATCGGTAGCAACGCCCTGTATCTGGCCGCCCTCAATAGTCAGGATGGGACCGCCGTCCTGAGTGCCGCATGCCACAAAAAACAGTTTCTTCATAATGCATTTTTGGTTTAATGCCGTGAAAGTAATAAAAACTTTCTAATTTTGAAGATAATATGGCAAACAACCTAACTGAGCAGTTTATCCGCAATAATCTTTCGGCCGATGTCCGCACCTTAGCATTGGGCAGTCATCCGGACGGAGTGGACATGCAGTATGCCCTGACGCAGATTTCGGGATGGCAGGCAGCACGTCTGAAAGTGCCGCTCTGGGCTGCTACAGAGGGTATTGTCTATCCCAGGCATCTGTCTCTGGAGCAGTGCACATCACAATACATCGCTCAGTATAAGGCTTCTTTCATCGAGAGCCTGCTTGGCTCCGGATTCAAAATGGCCGATATCACCGGTGGAATGGGTGTGGATTGTTTCTTCATCTCCCGCTCAGCCTCTAAGGTTTACTACAATGAGATGTCGGCCGAACTCTGCGACTGCGCCCGTATAAACTTCAAGGCTCTGAGACGGCAGGAAATTGAGATTAATTGTGGTACTGCCGAGGATTATTTTGCGGGTCTGACTCCTGATAGTCTGGACCTTATCTATCTGGACCCCGCCCGCCGCGGTGATGCCGGCCGCAAACTGGTATCCATCAGCGACTGCCAACCTGATACCGTAGCGCTTCAGGATGACCTGCTCCGCATTGCACCCAACGTAATGGTCAAGCTGTCCCCCATGCTTGATATAACCCGCGCGCTCACGGAACTCAAACATGTAAGTCACGTTTTCATCATAGGATTGGAGGGGGAATGCAAGGAGATCACCCTGCTCATGCAGCGCGGTTTTGAAGCTGAGCCAACCATCACCGCAGTGGACATAAAAGCCGACGGAACTCCGGAAAGTGCAGTTTCATCGGCCAAAAGCACCGATAACGCCCTGCCTCTGCCCATTGCAAGCCCGGAGCAGTTGCAGCCCGGCACATTCATCTCAGAACCATCGGCCCCCTACATGAAAAGCGCCCTGTTCCGCACCATCGCTGCTCAGACCGGCACCGCCCTTCTCCACCCTGACACCCACCTCTTCTGGAGCAAACAAAAGCCGGAGTCTTTCCCCGGCCGCACATTCCAAATACAAGGAATCATCTCCTTTGACAAACGCTCGCTCTCCGCATTGACAAAGACCCAAGCCAACCTATCAGTAAGGAACTTCCCAGAGTCAGCCCCCCAACTCCAAAGCCGCCTCAAACTCCGTGACGGAGGCACCCGCTACCTAATAGCCACAACCCTCAGCGACTCCCGCCGCATCCTCCTCGACCTCCGCAAATGATAGGGGCACAAAGGGGACGGTTCTTTTTGTGCCCCTAAAAATAAGGCCATAGGGGACAGACCTTGATGACTCACAGGGGCACAAAAAGAACCGTCCCCTTTGTGCCCCAATGACACTGTCCAAAAATTAGACGTTTTTTGCCCCAAATGACGTATTTGAGCCTAATTTCTTAGAGACAGGAACTTTTAAGAGGTAATTTTGAACCCGTAAATAAATAGTCCCGACTATGTTTCTGCATTATCTCAAAACGGCGTTCCGCAATATTGCCCGATTCAAGATCCAGAGCGTGATTGTGATTCTGTCCATCGCTCTTGGAATGGTATTCTGTTCTCTCACATTTATGTGGATACGATACGAACGCAGTTATGACTCATTCTACAGGAATGCCGATGACATATATCTGATAATGCAGAAATGGGAATATTCGCAGGGAGATGAATATAGTCATTTAGTTGAATATACTGAAGGGTCTTACCTGTCGGACAAATATCCTGAGATTGAAGCGTTTACCAGATGTACGTACGGATCTAGTTATGGCGTTCTCAATGACGGGAAATACGTTACCACACTTGTAGGACTGACCGTCGATGAAAACTTCCAGTCTTTCTTTGATGTCAAAGTTCTTGAAGGAGATAATAACCTGAATCTTGCCAAAAATGAAATAGCCTTGACCAGGACACAGGCAGATAAACTATTTGAAGGACGTAACCCTGTTGGAGATACATTGAACCTGAACAATGACATCTATTACATCAGGTCTGTGATTGAGGATCCGGGGAAACCCACCTCATTGCCTTACGAAATTCTGAGAGGATATGATGCTGAAAGTCTTACCCAAGAGAGGATTGTCAACACCCGTCTGTTTGTCAGGGTGAATCGTGATAATATTAAACAATTGGCCGATGAGATACAGTGTGATACGTTTAAATATGAAAGATCCTACACGACTTATGCCGGAGGTTCAGAAATTCAAAGAACACAGACAGAACGTGTTATTAAATATAACAAGCTCATGCCTATCTCCAAAATAAGGGAAGAAGGAATCTTTCAGAATGGACTATCCAGTGACAGTCTTATTACAGGACAGGGACTTAATATCAATCTGCATTACGTTTATATTCTGATGCTGCTTGGTATTGTGCTGATAATATGTTCTCTTACCAACTACTTTACCTTGTTTGTAACAAAGTTGAGAATGAGAGTAAGGGAGATATCCCTACGTTATGCCAACGGTGCCAGTATGGTACAGATCGTGATGCTGTTCTGCACGGAAATTGCTATGATTCTTCTGCTCTCACTGTTGGTCGGTGCAGTTATCTGCACATTTACCATACCATACTACAAGGAGCTTAGCGTGATGGACAAAACAGCCATTAATATTGTTCTCAGCTATTTCCTGTGGGCAATGATCATCGGCCTTGCCTCTGTTTTGATTGCATTGGTTTTCATTGCATTGACAGGACGCAGACAGTTGTCGCAAAATTTCAGCGATACTGCGGGCAAATCCGGAACCGCACTTGGATATAAGCTGAGCATCGGTTTTCAATTGGCTGTAAGTATCTGTTCAATATTCTGTTCCGTAATCATTAATCGGCAGATAAACCATCTTCTGCTGTCATCGGATATGGGATACCGGAAACACAACGCGGGATACCTGTACCAGCCTGATATTCCGGAGACCGAAGCCATGGTCGTAAAAGACAGACTCATGATGATGCCGGAACTGGACAAAGTAGTCTTTGGATTTTATCCTCCAAGTCATTTTAAATACAGTTCCATGTTTACAGTTTACCAGGAGCATAACTCTATTGAAACAGCCATATTCTCAGCAAACAAGGAGTATCTGGATCTAATTGAGGTTGAACCTGTTGCTGGTGAGTTGTTCATTGAGCAGGAGCCTGATGATCTCATACTCATAAATGAAACACTGGCAAACCTGTTGGGAGGTCCGGAACAGAGTATCGGACAAAAAGTATATTATATTGGTCGCGACCTGACAGTAAAAGGCGTGGTCAGAGACCTTTGTTACTTTGATCCCAAAAAAGAGGCCGTACCATTGATACTCATTAGGAAAGAGAGCAACAAAACAGAATATGTCAAGCCTGATTATTTCACGTTCACCTACAAAGATGGAGTAAAATGGAATGCACTTGAAGAAAAGATACTTGATATACTACGAGAAATCAGGCCAACCTGCTCATATTATATTGCCGATATGGAAACAGACTTCCTGGATTTCATCAAGTCCGAGAATATGTTGTGCAAGCTCTTAAGGATAATAACCCTGATATGTGTGGTGATATCAATAAGTGGCCTTTACAGCATTGTATCCCTGCTGTGCCAAAAACGCCGTAAGGAGATTGCCATCCGAAAGATAAACGGTGCCCGTACAACCGATATCCTCAAAATGTTCCTGAAAGAGTATGTACCCATCATCATTTTGAGTGCCATTGCCGCATTCTCAATAGGAACGATGGTAATGCATCGCTGGCTCTCAACCTATGTGCGCCAGACTCCCGTCACCCTGTGGATTTACCTGTCAGTATTCATTTGTATGCTGCTGGTCATCGGCCTTACCGTATTCGGCAATATCCGCCGCACAATGGTAGAGAACCCCGCCGACGTAATCAAGAGCGAATGAGTCTCCTGCCAATCATTTGATTTTGAGTTTCTTGACTTTACCGTGCTTCCAGACCAGGTCAACGGTCTGGCCGGTGCGGGTGCGGATGCCGCGGATATAGCCTTTGGGCCAAGCAGCGGGCAGAGCTGGCAGAGGATCAACCAGATGTTCCTCGGAGCGCAGAAGCATCTCCATCACTCCGGCACAGCCGCCAAAGTTGCCGTCAATCTGGAACGGTGAATGCGCATCAAAAAGATTGGGATAGGTTCCGCCGCCACGACGTGCATCCGGACCGCGGTAATTGTCTGGGCTGATGTAACGTAAAAGGCGCCGATACATACGATATGCGTTCTCTCCGTCCCTTAGGCGGGCATAGAGGTTAATGCGCCAGCCACAGCTCCATCCGGTAGTCTCAAAACCCTTGATTTCGAGTGACTTGAGCGCAGCGTCAGCATATTCACCACCGCTTATCTGATGCCCGGGATATACACCGAACAGATGTGACTGGTGGCGGTGCTGTGGGTCCTCGTCGGCCCAGTCATAGTACCACTCCATCAGGTGTCCGTCGGCCCCTATATTATACCCGCGCAAACGGCTTAAATAAGAGCGTACCTTGCGGTTAAAAACGCTATCAGCGAGCACGTTTGAGGCATCGGCAGCATCCATGAGGCATTCCCGTATCATCGCGATATCAGCAGTTCCGCCGTAAAGTGTCGCGCCATGAAATCCCTTGTCGGTAATGTATTTGTTCTCGGGCGATGTAGAGGGCGATGTTATCAGCTCTCCGTCTTTCTCAACCAGCCAGGCCATACAGAATTCAGCAGCACCTTTCAATGCAGAATAATCCTTCTTAAGGCGCTCCAGGTCACGGGTAAACAGATAATGTTCCCAGATATGCGTAGCCAGCCACGGACCGGACATATACCAGTTGGCCCAGTTGGGATCACCTGACCCTAAGCCCACCGGATTGGCTGTTGCCCAGATATCGCTGTTGTGGCCCGATGCCCAGCCCTTATCCACACCCAGGAAATTGCGAGCCGTTTCAATGCCCGATATGGACATATTGTTCACATAGTCCAGCATCACCTCATGCATCTCGGGCAGTGCTGCGGCCTCGGCCGGCCAGTAGTTCTCCTGCAAGTTGATGTTTATGGTGTAGTTGCCGCTCCAGGGCGGTTCCATGCTCTCATTCCAGAGTCCCTGCAGATTGGCGGGCACGCCTGGAGTGCGCGACGAAGAAATAAGCAGATACCTGCCGTACTGGAAATAGAGCGCCTCCAGCTCCGGATTTGCCTGATTCTCATCGGAGTAAAGTTTGAGTTGCTCATCTGTTGGAAGTGCTTTTATCTTTGGATCTGTCCTTCCCAGCCAGATTGTAAGCCGGTCAAAGAAACTCTTGTAATCCTTAATGTGGCTTTTCAGGATTTCATCGTAGTTTTTGCCCGATACGCGCTTTGCATTGGCATCGGCCATTTCACGATACGGCAATCCCTCCGGAACAGGGTCATGGTCAAACCCGTTGAAAGATGTTGAGTTGACAATCTTTATGACCGCCTCCTTAACACCTTTTAGTTTCAGGCAATCACCATCACCAATAGTCTGGCCATCACACTCAGCAAGCAGCACCGTGCGATAATGGATTCCCCTATCGGGCGAATACATGAAACGCTCATGCCTGGTGCGGAAATAATTGGGATATGAATGGTATGCCACATAACCGTCAACCGTAATCCTGCCGTCAGCAAAAACAGCCTCATGCGGATGCGGATAATCAAGAACCAACTCAGCATCAATGGGTTCAGCACTCTTGAACCTCACCACAATCACAGAATCCGGTGCCGATGCAAAATACTCCGCCTCAAAACGCTTGCCGTCACGCAGATACTCCACCCGCGCAACTGCATCGGATATATCCAACTCTCTATAATAATCTGTTATTTCAGCCTCCGGGTATCGGATAGTAAGTGTTCCTAGTGGCTGGTAATTCTCGCTGTAATGTCCTTGAATCTTATGCTGTAGCTGCTCCGCCCGCTGATAATCATCGGCCGCAAGCGCCTCACGCACCGAATCCACGTATTTCCACGCCTCACCCCACCGGGTCATGCGGGGATACAGTTCCATATCCACATGCCTGTCCCTTTGCTCCGGCTCTCCGGTCCAGAGAGTGATATCGTTCAGAGAAATCTTGTCCACAACTGTCCCTCCATACACCATAGCCCCCAACCGGCCGTTACCAATGGGCAGAGCCTCCTCAAAGAACTCCGCAGGCTGGTCATAGTGCAGTTTCATCTCTCCCTGCTCCGGCATTCCACATCCCGCCAGCAGCAATACACCTATTACTGATAAACTGTTTCTCATTTTATTACCTGTTTGGCCCATAGTGGGATATCGTCAGTATATTTTTTTGCAATCTTGCCGTCAGAAGTCCTGAGTATCAGACGCGGAGCGGAATTCTCAACTGAATTGTCGTACAGATAAACCCTGTCCGCAATTTTAATCGCTTCCGCAAGATTCTTAAGCGAACCGAAATAACGGGATATGGTCTTGGATATCGGCACCTCATGGCCTCCGTTCAGATATCTCTGGGCTATACGGTTTATATTGATAAGCGGTGATTCGGTACAAACATAGAATATCCTTATAAAAAAACCTGCCTCTTTTGCCTTACGCAGGAAATCCATCTTCTCTTCCGATGAAAACACAGATTCGAACACAAAATCCACGCCTTTTTCAAGACATTCATAACGCTGCTCAGTTGCTCTCTTAGCAGCCTTCAACACTGCATCGGATGAATTCCAGTCACCAAATACCTCTTTGGCAATATTATCGGGATTGATGTAAAAACTGTCAGCACCCCACTCATTCTTAAGCAATTGCTCCGTTGTCGTAGTCTTGCCTGATCCGTTAGGACCTGCAACAACGCATAATACAGGTTTCTTTTTCATTGTATCAGATTTTATCAAATTCCTTCCTTAAGACCTCTGTTGCTTGGGCCGAGGACCAGGTCGCCGCCTCACACACCTGACGCATAATCTCCTCAAGCATATATTCCTTAGGCTCCTCTAATGATGAAAGCCTGTATGACTTGATATCGGATCTGGCCGATGCCTCCACATCCACGCCGCATGTGGTTCCAAAATATGACAAGACCTGATTCACCTTGTCCATCCTGAGACTCTGCTTTCCTTGCTCCAGCTCACGCAGGAACCTCAACCCCACTCCTGCTCGAGCCGCAAGTTCCGGCTGAGTAAGATGCTGCTCCTTACGGTTCTTCTTTACAAACTCACTAATTTGCACCATAATTTATACCCTTTTGGCGCAAAGATAATCAAAATACCGGACGTATCCACCCCAAAAGGGTATAAATTGAATTTCGCCAAAGTGTCCCACGCC
>CACWIN010000045.1 GCA_902760965.1 uncultured Bacteroidales bacterium
TATTATTACTAATACTTTTTGTGAAATAAGGATTCTCAGTGGCAGTGCCAAACGGAACCGTCCCCTTTGGCCCGAAAAGAACCGTCCCCTTTGTGCCCCAATGGTATCACTTTGGAAGAAGTGACTGATCGACTATGTAGCGGGGGCGCCGTTTCATCTCCATATACATTTTGCCGATGTAGGTACCCACAATGCCGATGCTGATGGTCAGCACGCTGCCAATGAACCACACCGAAAGCATGAGAGAGCTCCAACCCGGAACATAATGCCCCATCAAACGCGAAACAATCACGTAAATAAGCATGGCGAACGCCAGTATCAGCATTACCGTGCCGGTTATGGTAATAACCTGTATAGGGCGTATGGAGAACGAAGTAATTCCGTCAAAAGCCAGATTGAGCATTTTGCGGAGGGTGTATTTGGACTGGCCGTGTTCACGGTCCGATATCACATCATCGACCGTGGCACTCTTGTAACCGATAAGAGGAATAAGGCCTCTAAGATAAATGTTGCGTTCTTCAAAAAGCGACAGCCCGTCCAGAGCACGTTTGCCCATAAAACGGAAATCGGCATGATTATAAATGGTCTGTACACCCATGGACTCCTGCAACTTGTAGAAAGCCTCGGCAGTTATGCGCTTTAGAGCGGGATCGGCCTCACGGCTCACCTTAACGCCATACACAATCTCGTTTCCCTGCTCGTATAGGTCAACCATCTGAGGGATGCATCGGATGTCATCCTGAAGGTCTGCGTCAATAGTGACCACCCCGTCAACCATAGTCCTGACAGTCATCATTCCGGCCAGGATTGCATTCTGATGCCCCACATTATGCGCCAGACTTATGCCGCATATACGCTTGTCGGCTGCATTAAGTTCATTGATTATGTTCCATGTGGCATCCTTGCTGCCGTCATTTACGTACAGCACAAAACTGTCAGGACTTACCTTGCCGTCCTTAACCATGGAATCAAGCAACTCCAAAAGACGCTGGGCCGATACCCGGAGCATCTCCTCCTCGTTATAACAGGGTGATACTATTGCCAGTCTTATCATAACTGATTATTTTGGTGTAAAGATATATATTTTCTCTCGGCTTGCATTATCTTTGCTACAGATTATGGTAGCACTTAGTTTTGACACAGAAGAGTTTGACGTACCCCGCGAGCATGGAGTTCAGTGGAATACGTTGGACGAAGGCATGGACGTATCCAGACAAGGTACCAACCGCATTCTGGACTGCCTTAAGGAGTGTGGAGTAAAGGGAACATTCTTTTGCACCACAAATTTTGCCAAGCATGCCCCGGAGGTTATTGATAGGATTATTGCCGAAGGTCATGAGGTTGCGGCCCACGGCTGTGACCATTGGGAGCCCAAACCCTCCGATCTGGAAAACAGCAAACACCTTCTGGAACAGCAAACCGGCCTGACCATAAAGGGTTACCGCCAACCGCGCATGTTCCCCCTCTCCATCCAGGAGCTCAAAAAAAACGGTTACGTATACAACGCATCGTTGAATCCGTGTTTTATTCCCGGCCGATACATGCATCTGTCCACGCCCAGAACCTGCTTTGTTGAGGATGGCATAATCCAGATTCCGGCATCGGTATCCCCTTTGTTCCGTATCCCCATGTTCTGGCTGGCACTGCACAACTTTCCTTTGTGGTACTACAAGAACCTGGCCCGACGCATCCTGCACCATGACGGTTATTTCAATACATATTTTCATCCCTGGGAGTTTTTCCCGCTTGGAAATCACCCGGAAATGAAAATGCCGTACATAATCAGGCATAATGCCGGCGATGGAATGTACAACCGCCTGCGCGATGTAATCATTGACCTTAAGCGCCATGGAGCCAGGTTTGTAACATACAGTGAACTGGCATCGGCATACGTTGCCAATAAGATTGGTAAATAATTGATAATATGACAAATAACACAGGTAAGCTAAAGCAGTTCTTTTCCAATCCCACAAACGTATATCTGATTGGATTGGTGCTTGGCATGGCCGCCACATGCATTGAACTGGCCCGATGCCGCGCCGAGAACCTGGTAGATTTCCGTGATGCGACCCAACTGTTCTGGCAAGGCATTACAGCCTATACGCCCGAATACGTGGAACTGCACAGCGGACGTTTCTTTATTTACTCGCCGGTATTCAATGTGCTGTTCACCCCGTTTGCCTTCCTGCCACGATGGATAAGCGGCATACTTTGGAATTTCTGCAACTACACCCTACTCTTCCTGGCTATAAGGAACCTGCCCGGACGTCTTAAGGACAATTCAACACAAATCGCTCTTTATCTGACACTTATCATTGTTGAAAGTCTGTTCTGTTTTCAGTACAATGTGGTGGTTTGCTACATATTCCTGTGGGCTTTCATACTGTTGGAAAAGGACCGTCCGTTCTGGGCAGTCCTGTTAATCATGATATCGGCCACGACCAAGATATACGGTGTAATAGAATTGGGACTGCTGTTATGCTACCCCAAGTTCTGGCGCAACCTTGGCTACGCCGTCCTGTGTGCTTTTGGACTGCTGTTACTCCCGGTATTGCAGACCGGTTTTGACGGACTCATTCCATGGTATATGGACTGGTTCAATGCACTTGGCAGCCATCACGACACCACCGGCACATATCCGTCCATTGTGTTTGCAATTCCTGGCGTGTTGCCCTATATGCGCATATTCCAGGCATCGGTAATGCTTATACTCATTGCCGTATTCTTTACACTTAAGGACAGATGGAACAATTTCAAGTTCAGGGTTCAGGCATTAGGTGTCCTTATGGGATACATAATTCTGTTCAGTGAGGCATCGGAACCGCATACATACGTTATTGCCCTGTCCGGATATATGTTGTGCTGGTACACTTGGAAGAATCACACATTATTTGACAAAGTGATGTTCTGGGTTGTGTTTGTGCTGTTCAGCATCATCCCTACCGATGTGCTCTGTCCGGCACGCATTCACAGGCTCATTAACGATACATTATTCTTTAACGTTTACAGCTATACCATTGTATGGCTCACTATGATCTGGAGAACTGTAAAAACAAAATAATTCTACTGTTATGAAGAATTCAACTAATTTCTGGGGTCTGCTGGCACTTGGTGTCTGCATTATCCTGTCGGTAAACAAGTTTACCGGAACAAAGCGTGTGGTTAACGTAAAAGGTCTTGCTACTCAAGAGGTTATGGCCGACCACGTTATCTGGCCTCTGGTTATTCAGGACGTTGACAATGACCTGGTCAAGCTCTACTCTACAATGGACAACAAGTCAAAGGAAATAGTAAAGTTCCTCAAGGAAGGAGGAATCCAGGAGAGTGAGATCAGCATTGCCGCTCCCACCGTATATGACCGCAACGCCAACCGTTACTCAAACGAGTACATTGCATACCGCTATCAAATGCAGCAGGTTGTAACCGTCAGCTCAAGTAATGTAGAACTGGTACGTCAGCTTATCCTCAAGCAGGGTGACTTGCTCAAGAAAGGCATAGCCATAAGCGGCAATGACTACGAGCACCAGACACAGTATGACTTTAACGGTCTGAACGAGCTCAAGCCCCAGATGGTCGAGGTAGCAACCCGTAACGCCCGTGAGGTGGCCCAGAAGTTTGCCGATGACTCAGGCTCCAAACTGGGTAAGATACAGACCGCATCGCAGGGCCAGTTCTCAATCTATGACCGCGACTCCAACACTCCTTGGATCAAGAACGTAAGAGTGGTTACATCAGTCACTTACTATCTTAAGTAATGGATCTTATAAGGAAATATTTCACTGACCTGACGAGCCTTCAGTACGAGCAACTGGAGGCTCTCGGTCCGCTTTATACAGACTGGAACAGCAAAATAAACGTCATATCACGCAAGGATATTGACAATTTGTATGAGCATCATATTCTACATTCACTTGCCATTGCCAAGGTGATAAAATTTGCCGATGGCACGCGTCTGGCCGATGTTGGCACCGGAGGCGGACTGCCTGGCATACCTTTGGCCATTCTGTTTCCGGAATGCAGTTTTACGCTCATAGACAGCATTGGCAAGAAAGTACGTGTGGCTCAGGACATTGCCAACCAAATAGGACTTAAGAACGTTACATGCCGTCACGAGCGCGCCGAAGAGGATAAGGATAAATATGAGTTCATTCTGTCACGAGGCGTAATGCCCCTGCCCGATCTATGTTCTGTAGCCGGCCGGATGATTGACCGCAAGGTGCAGCGCAACGCCTACCCCAACGGCGTTATCTGCCTTAAAGGAGGAGATTTGGGTGCTGAGACTGCCAAATTCAGGAAAGTGGCCGAGATTACAGAGATAAGCAAGTACTTTACAGAGGAGTTCTTTAAGGACAAGAAAACCGTCTATGTGCAGATATGATGCAGGTCAAATGCTTTGAGTTCAACTTTCTCCCTGTCAACACATACGTTATTTGGGATGAAACCATGGAGGCGGTTATCATTGACCCGGGCTGTTTTTATCCCGGCGAGACTGACAAGCTGGCCGCATTCATTCGCGATAACAATCTGCAGGTAAAGCTTTTACTCAACACCCATCTGCATTTTGACCACGTATTTGGCAACTCGTTTGTTGAGGATACATACGGTGTAAAGGCAAAGGCCAACGATCTGGATATGCCATGGATCAGGACAATCGATTCCAGGTTGGCAGTATTCGGAATCAGATATAACGGTCATGTCAATCCCATAGAACCTGAAAATGTGCTTCATGAAGGTGATACAGTCAGTTTTGGACATACAACTCTGCACGTTCTGCATATTCCCGGACACTCTCCCGGCAGCCTGGTATTCTGGAACAAGGAGCAGAAATGCATCTTTACAGGCGATGTGATTTTCCAAGGCAGTTATGGCCGTACCGATTTCCCTGACGGTGACCACCAGGCGCTTATGACAGGAATCCGCACCAAACTGCTCACAATGCCCGATGAGACCATTGCATATACCGGTCATGGTCCTGTAACCACAATAAAACACGAAAAACTATTTTACTGATAATGAAAGCAAAAGCCTTACTAACCACAATACTGCTTGCTGTATGCAGCATAACATGGGCACAGGATGAACAACCTGCATCGGCCATGGTATTCGAAACCTACGAGTGGGATTTCGGCACAATTGATGAGGCCGATGGCCCCGTGACGCACACTTTCCGCTTTGTAAACATATCCAACAACCCCATACAGATAGACAACGTGGCAACAAGCTGCGGCTGCACCACCGTACAATACTCCACCGAACCCATACATGGCGGAGAGGAAGGTGAAATTACAGTAATCTTTGACCCTTCCAGGTATCAGGGCCACGTGTTCCGCGAGGTGGAAATAATCACCAAGGACCGCCATAATTATGCCTATTTGACCCTTTACGCCGATATCAATCCCATTCCCATGGGACTTGAACAGATTTATCCTCACCTTCTGGCCGGAACAATCAAGACAAACTCTTTGGGATACCCGTTTGGTTATATTGCTCAAGGAGAGAGCATTACAAAGGTCATGAGGATAGCCAATGTTGGCGACAAGACCGTAAACCTATCGGTCGAAACTAACGGAAAGCGCAACGGAATGAGCGTTGAATGCCCCAAGAGCATTGATCCGCAGGAGGTTGTAAGCATCAAAATCACGTACGATATCCCCAAGGGAAAGAAATATTACGGATTGGCACGTGATACAATATGGCTCATTGCCGATGGCGTAAAAAGCCAGAAACCTATTACGGTAAACGCCAAGCGTGTGGAAAAGTTCTCACGGGATGAGAACAGACCCAAACCTGTAATGAGGATTGAGCCCGGTTACGTTGATTTTGGAGAGAAAGCGCCCGGCAAGATATACAAAAAGACAATCGTGATAGGTAACACAGGCAACGCCGACCTGATATTCCGCAATGTTGAGCCCATGCAGGGCACAGCCATAAGTATAGAAAGCGATCAGGTCATAAAGCCGGGCAAGGAACTCAAGGTAACGGTTGCGGTAACCAATTCACGTGAGCCCAACACCACTACAATGGGTTCCATCAATCTCACCACCAACGACCCTACCCGACCGTTCTACGAACTCCGCCTCCAGGTTGACACCAACTAGGGGCACAAAGGGGACGGTTCTTTTTGTGCCCCTAAATATGGCTCTAGAAAGTGTTGTAGAGAGGGGCACAAAAAGAACCGTCCCCTTTGTGCCCCTAGTTTGTAGCGGTATTGATTTCGGAGCGGAAACTACGGCGGCTTGAAGAGGATTCCTCAACCGGAGTATCATCGTTTGCCTTGAACTCCTCCCAGTACTTGATCTTGGCAAGATAGAACTCCTTGACATCCTCCCAGCGATAGTAAGGCTTAAGCTCCTTGCCCTTGGCGTCCTTGTAGAACGGAACACTTTCCGGCAGAGTTGCCTCAACCTCGTTCATCAGGAACTTTACAATAACGTTGCCCTTCTTGTCGCGGAAGAAAATCCACTGCACGTTGCCGCCCATGCAAGCCAGATCATAAGCTACCCAATGGTCAGCCACGCTCTCCAGGTCATCGGTGCTGTAACCCGATCCGTTCAGGTCCAGAAGTGCAAAGTATGACATCAGGGTAACCTCATGGCCGTAACGTAGCATTACGCTCACACCATTACCGGCCAATGCCTCATCGGCAAAATCAATAAAGTTCTGCAAGGTCACACAGTGGCCGTAAGGCACCACATTGTCTGTCAGAGGAGAAAAACCTCCCTGCGAGTACCAGCGCATGTTGTTCATAAGGAACAGATCATACCACTCATCGTAGGTAAAAACATCGTTCAGGTCAACGCCTGGGTCCGATCCCTGCACGTACGATGCAACGTCATAAAGCGATGTAAACAGGCTGCTGCTCTGGTCGCGACCCTGTCCCTGATAATTGGTTATGAACTCCGTATCCTTGAACAGAGCCTTCATAAGGCGCTCCGGATGAGTGTGACGCTTGTTGAACTCCGATACGGCGGCGCTGGCCTTACGTTTGTGAGCCGATACCCCACGGTCCTCGGTGTACATCCAAGGCTCGTCATGGTTGCTTGAGTCATAGTCAAACTTTATCTTGGGGCGCATGCGCAGAATCTGCATCAGGGCCGAATACTCACTTACCAGCACACGGTGCGATGTGGTGGAACGGGCCATAATAGTCTTGTCATTGGTAAACAGCTCAGGATAGTTCTCTACCATACGGCGGGCTATGTCCCGATGCTGCTGCATACCCTTCTGCGTAAGGTCACCTGCACGCTGGTCAGCCTCGGCGCGGATTATCTCCATACGACGCAGGACATCCTTGCCAAAGTCCGTCAGCATGCCTGCATCATCGGCCTCCTTAAGATAATTGTATGGACGGTCGTAGTTGGATGCGTTATCCAGAAAACGTGAACCGTGACGCCCAAAATGTGTAAGATATACCGGTTTGAAACCCTTGGGAGCAGGAGTGAGAGGCTCTGTCGGTGCCTCATATGCATACACTGAACCTGCAAACTTTTTCAAGTTATCAGCGTTCATCTGGTCCCTTTTTATCACCTTTGCATCAAGTCCGATAACAACGAACGATGCCAGAACAATAGCAAATAGTCTTCTCATAAGTGGTAGTATTTGACCATAAAGTTAACAAATTCTCATTTCTCAATTCTTAATTCTCAATTAATATTATGCAATTGTATATCTTTGCTAATCAAATAACCATACATTATGCTTACTGAGGATATTGCCATAACAAGGATTTTGGTGAGTGCACTTTTGGGGTGCGCCATTGGCGTTGAACGCTACATACACAAACATCCTGCAGGAGTCAGGACATTCATGCTCATATGCATTGCCTCCACTCTAGCCACTCTTGCATCAATATGGATCTGCCAAAGCAATCTGAATCTGATAAACGGTGATCCCGGACGTATAGCTGCCCAGGTTGTTACCGGTATAGGTTTTATAGGTGCAGGACTCATAATCAAGAACAAATATGATGTTTCGGGCCTGACTACAGCGGCCAGCATATTTGCCACCAGTATTATAGGCATTGCAGTAGGAGTTGGTCTTATAAAAGTATCAATCCTGGTTACAGTCATTGTAATATTGGTCTTGGCCTCATCATTCCTTTTCCACGACAACAATTCACGCCAGCTTGCCCTTGAACAAGAGGAAAAAGAGAAAGCCCAAATAGAAAAGCAGGAAAACAAATAACACTAAATCACAATATTAATAATGAAGTACAAATTTATGACCGTAGTAGCGGCAGTGCTTATGTCACTTTCGCTCCAGGCTCAACAGCCTGACCCCAATTTCTTTATCTATCTTTGTTTTGGCCAGTCCAACATGGAGGCCGGCGCCACTCCTGCCGATCAGGACAAGGACTGGAACGATCCCCGTTTTCAGTTTGTATCGGCTGTGGATATGCCGCGTTATAACCGCGTAAAAGGTGAATGGTACACCGCCACTCCCCCTATCTGCCGTCAGAGCAACAACATGGGCCCGGTTGATTTCTTTGGCCGAAAAATGATTGAGGAACTGCCCAGTCAGTATCGTGTAGGCGTAATCAACGTTTCTGTTGCCGGCGCAAAACTTGAGCTTTGGGACAAAGATGCCTGCGAGGAGTACCTTGCAATGGAGGCTGCAGACCAGAGCCGCGCATGGCTGGTTAACATGGCCAAGGAGTATGACATGAACTGCTACCAGCGTATTGTAGATATGGCAAAGATTGCCCAGAAGAGCGGCGTCATAAAGGGTATGCTGGTTCACCAGGGTGAGTCCAACCCCGATGATGACCAGTGGTGCACACGCCTCAAGAAGATACATGATGACCTGTGCGCCGACCTGGGTCTGAATCCCGATGAGATACCTCTGCTGGCCGGCGAGCTCAAGCAGGCTGAACAGGGTGGCGTTTGCGCTGCATTCAATGAGGTAGTACTGGCTAACCTGCCCAAGGTCATGAAGAACGGATACGTTATCTCATCACTGGGCTGCGAGAGCACCGGTGACCAGTTCCATTTCAGCACTGAGGGTATGCGCCTTATGGGTTACCGCATGGCCGACAAGATGCTGCAGCTGCAAGGATTCAAACCCGTACAGGAGCGTGAGGTTACCCTGAACCTCAAGAAAAAGGGTCTTGGAATAGAGATCAGCCCCACACTGGCAGGTATATTCTTTGAGGATATCAACCAGTCACTTGACGGCGGTATCTGCGCACAGCTTATCCAGAACCACTCATTCCAGGCATATAACGTGCCCGATGCACCCGTACGCGATAAAGCTAAAGAGTTCTCATATTCCGATACAGTATTCTTTGGCTGGACAGTACTTAAAGGTGAAGGTGCTGTAGGTGAGGCTCACGCTGTTGCCGACAAACCCCTTGTAAAGAATCTGACACGTTATTATGACTTTGATCCCAATGACAAGTATGACGATGAACTGCGCTATGCACAGTACAGCGTACGCTTTGACATTCAGGATGCAGGTCAGGGATTCGGTATTGCAGCCAACGGTTACGGTACCGCCCCCAACGAACGAGGCGGTTACTACTCCAACAACACCCAAAAGGCATCAATCCCGGCACAGCAGGGAGTAAGCTATGACCTTACACTCTATCTGGCAGGACAGTCCTATCCCGGCACAATAACCGTTCAGCTTGAAGATGCAAACGGTCAGGCCAACTCAAACGCCATAACCATTTCACGTCTTGGCAATGACTGGAAGAAATATACAGGCCAGCTCAAGGCTGAGCGCTCAGTTGACAGCCGTCTGGCTATCAGGGCAAACGCCGCCGGAACATTCTGGCTGGATTACGTAACCCTGCTCCCCGAAGCCTCTCAACTCTGGCAGGACGGCAAGTTCGGCCCATTCCGCAAGGATCTGATGCAGGCCCTGGCAGACCTTAATCCCACATTCATGAGGTTCCCCGGCGGATGCGCAAGTGAGGGTACCAACTACTTTGGACAGCCTTTCTGGAAGAATTCCATCGGTCCCGAGGAGGAGCGAATAGGTTTCCGCAACCACTGGGGATACTGGACTTCGCAGTACGTAGGCTTTTACGAATATCTGCTTATGGCAGAATCACTCGGTGCTACTCCCCTGCCCGTTTTGAACAACGGCGTAACCTGCCAGTTTGCCGGACACCAGTACATTGCACCTCTTGAGACCGAAGCTGACCGCAAGCGTTTCCACGACATATTCGTAAATGACGCCCTTGACTTTATTGAATTCTGCAACGGCGGTACCGATACCAAGTGGGGTAAGATGCGTGCCGATATGGGACATCCCGAGCCTTTCAACCTTAAATACTTAGGCATAGGTAACGAGAACAAGGGCCCTGAGTTCTGGGAGCGTTTTGACATTATCTATAATGAGGTGCAGGCCAAGTATCCTGACATCATCATAGTATCAACTGCAGGTTCTGCTGCCGATGGTCCCGAGTTCAACGCCAACATGCACGAGATTGACACCAAGTACCAGAACACAGTTGTTGACGAGCACTACTACCGCAACAACCAGTGGTTCTACTCCAACGGTGACCGCTACAACTCAGACAAGGTTCGCGGTGCCGACGGTCTGACCTATGACCGTAAGCGCCCCACCCGCGTATTCGTAGGCGAGTTCGCCAACAACAACAGCAACAACGATTACGCATCGGCCATGGCCGAGGCGGCATACTGGACCAGCTTAGAGCGCAACAGCGATATGGTTGTTATGGCAGCATATGCTCCGCTCTTCTGCAAGAAGGGCTACAACAAGTGGAACTCCAACCTGATCTGGTTTGATAACCGCGGAATGTGGCGCACCACCAACTATTATTATCAGAAACTCTTCTCGGAGGCCGGAAACCGCGCCTTCCAGATGACCGATGTAATGAACGGTTCACAGGCCGATGAAACAGTCTACACCTCACCTACCGTTGATACCGAGACCGGTGAGATTTACATAAAGTTTGTAAACTCCGAGGCTGTTGACAAGGAACTCACCATCAACATGGGTAAGGGACAGAACCGTAAGCAGTATACCGCTACAGTTGATTTCATATCATCGCATGACACCAAGGTCAAGAACCAGGGAGACCTGAACAGCTTTGCCGGCGCACAGCCTCAGGCACAGCAGCTGCAGGGAGGCCGTCCCGGCCCCTTCGGAGGATTCGGAGGCAACCGTAACCGCGTGAGCTACACCGAAGCCGTAGTACCCCACACCAAGAACTACGGAACCATCCAAAAGCAGTTCACCCTAACCCTCCCCGAGAACTCCATCGGAATCATCAAACTCACACCCACCAAGTGAATTGATAATTGATAATCCAAAACAGCGCCCGAAATAATCGGGCGCTGTTTTTTATCAGGATGGAGAGGTTCCTATTGTGCAAATTGCAGACTCTCCCTATGTGCACAAAAAAAAAATCAGGGGACCCGAAAGAGCCCCCTGATGTAAGCGTTGTGCAGATGATCAGAACATCATACCGCCACCCATGCCGCCGCCGAAGCCGCCGCCCATGCCGCCGCCAAAGCCGCCCATGCCGCCGCCGAAGCCGCCCATGCCGCCGCCAAAGCCGCCCATGCCGCCACGTCCACGCAGCTGCTGACGAGAGTTGCGGTCACCCATCAGTGACAGACGATAGGTAAGAGTTGCCATGAAGTAGCTGGTAATGTTCTTTGTCTCAGTATCAGAACGAGAAGTTGTTGACATCTGACGACTTACTGTGCTACGCTGATGCAGAATATCGTATGCAGCAAGTGATAAGGTTGCCTTATTTCCTCTGAGGAATGAGAATGACATTGAAGCATTCCAGATAAGTTCATCTCTGTTCATATCGCCGGAATAACCACGACGGCTATTCATATTCAGATCTGTGCCGAGACGCATATTTCTCCAAGGAATGTAAGCCATTATACTTGTTCCATAACTGAAATCGTAAGTATCCAGATCCTGCTCTTTATTCAAATCATTCTCAGAATGCTGATAATCAAGACGTCCGTCCAAAGAAACTGTCAGATAATCATCACGATACTCAGCTGAAAGAGATTGATTGGCACCTATGGTCTGGGTCTTTCTGAGAGCCTCAATAGTTGTATACTTGTGAGTTACAGCATCAACATCCTGATATGATGACCAACCTGTCTGCTTTCTGTATGTTCCAGTTGTTCCGGAATTCAAAGAGAAACGCTCGTCTGAAGGAAGTGTCAACATCAAGTTCAAATTCAACTGTGAATTCCAGTTCAGGAAGAAGTTTTCAAATGCATCATCATTTGTCATGTTGACATAGGTTGAATATGTACCACCATCATCATTACGTCTTGACTTGGTTGTAATACTATTCAATGTATTGCTGAAACTACCTCCCAAAGTAATACTGCTCATTGTAACAGGATCGTACTTGTTATAGTTAAGTCTCAAGTTGTGAGAGAAGGTCGGCTGCAAATCAGGATTACCCTTTCTGACTGACAGTTGGTTGGTGTTATCTTCAATATCAAGCATCTGGTCCATAGAGGGCTGACTTGAACGACCGTTATAGTTGAACTGAATCTGTTCCTGACGAGTAACTCTGTAACGGAATTGTACAGTAGGAGTCCAGTTATAAACCATTCTGTCATAATCTCTATCCTGCTTCAGATACTTTGTCTTATTCCTTGAATACTGAGGTAATATTGACAAACCTACAGTAAGGTTATATTTCTGATCAGTTGCGTTCTTACGGAACTGTAACTGAATGGTTTGATCAAGGTTCTCATACAACTGAGTACGGCTCAGAGAATCATCAAGGAATTTCTCATATTCATCCTGCAGAACCCATTCCGGTGTACGCAACGGAAGACCCCAGTCTGCATAAGCAGCGCCCAGATCATATGTAGAACGGTCACTGTTCTGTGTACGAGACTGGAACTGATAACTGAATTGCAGATATGTTCCGGTTCCTATCGGCTCTGAATATGTAACCTGAGCACTCCAGTTATTGGTACTTGAAGGAGTAATGTTGTATCTGTTCAGAGTATCATTCGTTGTAGTAAATGTTGTTCTACGGAACTGCTCATTTCTGGAATATTCATCAGAATTGCTTGAATTATACTGATATGTACCACGTAAAGAGATGTTACGACCTCTGTTTCCGAACCTGCGTACGAACTGTCCGGTTACATTGGCAGACTTCTGAATGGATACAGACTTATTTGCACTCTCCTGACTGTTCCACATTGCATCATACAAAGAATCCAGATATGAAGCTTCAGGATCAAGTTCAAGGTTATTAGGATTGTAATAACGTGCTGAACTTACAGAATAGTAAGTAGAATCGTCCAAAGGATTAGAAGCGAACTTGAAAGGATCCTTGTTCTTGAATGTACGCGAGTCAGTATATGAGCTACTGGTTGACTTGCTATAAGTAACAGAAGGAGTAAGAAGCAAGCTGGTGTAATTATCCTTGTTCCACTCAATACGCATCTGTCCATTCAAACTGTTTGATCCGCTGGAACTAGCCCTGTCATTATTTGAGTATGTGGTTTCTCTACGAATAAGCTCCTTAGTCACAGGATTGGTAATGTCATCCCAACGTTCTGAGTTTGATTTACTCTTTGACTCTGAGTCGCTGTGACTCCAGTTGAGGCTACCACCAATTTCATATTCATAGTCTTCTGAAGTAATTTCCTTACCAAGGTTCATAGCAAAGTTGAATCCGCCGGAGTAGTTGGTGCTGACACCGCCACCGCCGCCCATGCCGCCGCCGAAGCCGCCCATGCCGCCGCCCATGCCCATGCCGCCCATGCCCATTCCGACACCGCCGCCCATACGCATGCCACCGAAGCTGCTCATACCACCTGATGACTGGCTTGCAGAACCCATAACGGTAAACTGCTTGTCTTCATCAAAACGGTTAAGTGAAGCATTGACCTGATAGAGTGCTGCTACATCAAAGCCCTCCTTTTCAAGAGGAGCACCGCCACCGACTGAAAGGTTACCGAACCAACCCTTAGCCATACCTTTCTTAACCTGGAGGTCAAGAACCGTTGCCTCTTCACCATCATCAATACCGGTCTGACGGGCCAGGTCACTCTGCTTTTCGTAAGCCTTAACCTTTTCAATCATATCGGCTGTAAGCTGAGTGAGGGCAACGCTCTTGTCATTGCTGAAGAACTCCTTACCATTTACAAGAATCTGACTGACTTCCTTACCGTTTACTGTAATTGTACCATCACTGCTAATCTGAACACCGGGGAGCTTACGGATAAGGTCTTCAACCGATGAACCCTCAGGCAGTTTATAAGCGGCACTGTTGAACATAACAGTATCGTTGATCATCTGCACCTTGGCAACTACGGCATTTACAGCAACCTCAGGAAGTGTATTGTCACTTCTCAGTGTGATCTTGCCGAGATTGGTTTCACGTGTGTCCGATTTTAAAGAAAAGTTCTTGTCTGTGTTTTCATATGCCACATATGAGGCACGCAACACATAATTACCAGCCTTGAGGTTGGGTATTACGAATGAACCATCCTCTTCGGTGGTGACACCGGTGATAAATGTAGAGTCCTTACCGGCTACCTGAATAACCTGCACTGCAGCAGGAAACAAAGCCTCGCCTGAATCATAATCATAGACGGAGCCTTTTACTGTAAGATTCTGCGCCATCAACGCTGAGGCTGATGTTGCGAGAAGCATGAGCAAAGTGACAATTTTTTTCATTTGGTTGTATTGAAATTATATATTTGTTTATTTCCTCTCCCAACTTGGATACACAACTATTATATCACCAAATTCCAATTGTTAAATGTAAACATCAGAAAATGCATAATATTGTTTTTTTGATATAAAAACGTCCCTATGGTTTAATCTAGGATGCTTTTTTCTATCTTTGCATTAACAATAATTACAGTTTGGTTTATGAAATCCGTTATTTACAGAACAACACTGCTTATAATTACCTTATTAATGACTATATCGTGCGGTAAAAACGTCGATTCCAGATTGGTTGAGTTCAGCATTAAGGATTCATCGGGAACGGAGCGCGAATGCGGTGTATATCTCCCTAAGAACTATTCAAAAAGCAAGGAGTATCCGGTTATCTATATGCTTGATGGACTGGTATTTAAGGAAAGCGGTTACAAGGTTCTGGTGGATTCGCTCATTGATAACCGGTGCATAAGCCCTGTAATTATAGCCTGCTCATATGAGAACAAGGAGCCTGTACCAGGGTTCAGGATATCGTACAGGAATGCCGAATTCGTTGAATCCATAAGCAGGCAGGACCCAAAACTGACAGAACTGTTTGAAAACCATTATTCGTTTGTAACACAGGATTTTATCAATTATATAGAAAAGCATTATCCCGTGAAGAAGGATCCCGACGGAAGGATCTTTTACGGAACGTCAAACAGCGCGGATTTTGGAATTACTTTGAGTTTCAGGGACCCTTCGCTCATTTCGGAATACTGGTGTTTTTCGCCCGTAAATTCCAATATAGAGCATTATGGTATGCTGGAAGACAACGTAACGTACAGGATATGCTGGGGTGTCAAGGAAGAGGTAAACCAGTTTGATTACTTCCCTTCGCTTGTAAATTCAATCCGTAAACGTGGCGGAAACGTAAAATCATGGGTGTTTGAAAGCGGCCATGACCGCGGCTACTGGCGCAAATGGTTTGGCGAGGAACTAAAACGCAGATTTCCATGTAAAGTCAATTAATAAACAAATACTAACCAAAATGAAACGTACATTAATCACTGTTGCAATGGTCCTGACTTTTGCCTTTGTATGGGCACAGGACAAACTTTATCACAACACTTTCAATCTGAATCAGGTAGAGCTGCTTGAAGGCCCGTTCAAGCACGCCATGGACCTTAACGTGAAGGTTCTCCTGGAGTATGACACCGACACCGACCGCCTGTTGGCTCCTTTCCTTAAGGAGGCCGGACTGCCCAAGAAGGCGGAGTATTTCCCCAACTGGGCCGGTCTGGACGGACATGTGGGCGGACATTACGTATCTGCCCTGGCCATACACTACGCCGCTACCGGCAACAAGGAGTGCTATGACCGCCTGGTCTATATGATCGATGAGCTGGAGCGCTGCCAGATAGCCAACGGTGACGGCTACATAGGCGGTGTACCCAACAGCAAGGAACTTTGGGGTAACCTCAAAAAAGGTGACTTCGGTCTGTTCCGCGGCGCATGGGTGCCCTGGTATAATGTACATAAGATGTACGCGGGCCTGCGCGACGCTTGGCAGTATGCCGGCATAGAGAAGGCCAAAGATATGTTCATCAAGTTTTGCGACTGGGGTCTGGACGAAATAGCCGATCTGGACGATAACCAGATGGAGCAGATGACCGGCACCGAGTTCGGCGGCATGAACGAGATTTTTGCCGATGCTTTCCAGATTACCGGTGACCGCAAGTACATTGAGGCCGCCAAGCGTTTCCGCCACAAGGACATTTTTGAGAATATGGCCGACGGCCGCGACAACCTGGATAACAAGCATGCCAACACACAGGTGCCCAAGGCCGTAGGTTACGCGCGCGTGGCCGCACTTGACAACGATACACGCGCCCGCAAGGCTGCCGAGTTCTTCTGGGACCGCGTAGCCAACCACCGCTCGGTAGTAATAGGCGGTAACAGCCGCAGCGAGCATTTCCCGGCCGCATCGGACTACAAGAGCTACGTTGAGAACCGTGAGGGACCGGAGTCCTGCAACACCAACAACATGCTCAAGCTTACCGAGTTCCTCTTTGCAATAGATCCCAAGGCCGAGTATGCCGATTTCTATGAGAAGGCCATGTACAACCATATCCTCTCAACCCAGCATCCCGAGCACGGAGGTTACGTATATTTCACCCCCATGCGCCCCGCTCACTACCGCGTTTACTCCGCAGTAAACCAGGGTATGTGGTGTTGCGTAGGTACCGGTATGGAGAACCACGGCAAATATGGAGAATTTATCTACACCCACGACGGTGCACAGACACTCTGGGTCAACCTGTTCGTGGCATCAAAGCTGAACTGGACAGAGAACAAGGCCGTCATCACTCAGGAGACCCAGTTCCCCTACTCCGAGTCATCAAAACTGACAGTCAACCTTAAGAAGGCCCGCAAGTTCCGCCTTATGGTTCGTTGCCCCGAGTGGGTGGCCGGCGGCTACAGCGTAAAGGTGAACGGTAAGGAGTATGCAGCCGATGCACAACCCTCATCATACGTAGCTATAGAGCGCAAGTGGAAGAACGGCGATGTTGTTGAGATAAGCCTGCCTATGAATACCACCATCGAGGCTCTTGACAACGAGCCGGAGTACCTGGCAGTCAAGCACGGCCCCATTGTACTGGCAGCCCGCACAGGCACTGAAGGGATGAGCGGTCTTGTAGCCGATGACGGCCGCTGGAGCCACATAGCACACGGACCTCTGGTACCCGTTACCGAAACTCCCATTATGATAGGTACACGCGCGCAGCTGGACCAGAAGGTTGCTGCACTCAAGCCCGTACCCGGCAAGCCGCTGCACTACACGGCATCAGGCCTGTTTGACAGCAGCCGGTTCCCCAATGTTGAGCTGGAGCCGTTCTACAGCCTGCATGACAGCCGTTACGCCATATACTTCCTGTCACTGAGTCAGGATGATTACGGCAAGATGCTTGATAAGATCAAGGCCGATGAGGCCGCAATGCTGGAACTGGACCGCCGCACTGTGGATGCCATAGTTCCCGGCGAGCAGCAGCCAGAGGCTGACCACAAGATACAGAGCCAGAACTCAATGACCGGCAATCAGGACAACAAGCCCTACCGTACCATACGCCGCAGCGGTTCGTTCAGCTATGAC
>CACWIN010000046.1 GCA_902760965.1 uncultured Bacteroidales bacterium
GATGGCAGCCGCCTGGCAACCAAGGCTGAGTGGAATGAATTGCTTGATTACTGTACATGGGAATGGACAGAAAAAGACGGCAAGACTGGTTATCTGATTACAAGCAACATTGATGGATACAGGGACAGCAGCATATTCCTGCCCGCATCCGGCTGGCTGCAGGATGGTAATATAATGCGTCAGCACTCTTATGGCTCATATTGGACATCTACCCCCGGTGTCCAGTCCGAAGAGCAGGGTGCATACGGTTTCAATTTTATGAGTGACGGTACGGAATGGCACAGTGAGAACCGTTTCTCAGAGCAATCAGTACGCATGGTAATGCCTCTTTCAGAGAGTGAACTTACCGGTATTTCTCTTGAAATGGGGAATTTTAGAATGAGGCAGGCGTCGGTCATCAGGCTTAATGTTACTGCGGCTGACGGTAAACGTTTTGTGAACAGTGCCTGCAAGTGGGTATCATCCGATGAAAACGTGGTTTCTGTTATGGATGACGGTCTGATTGTGGCCAGGAAACAAGGTGCTTGTGAAATAACGGCGATGGCTTACGGTAAGTCTGCCACATGCACTATTCACGTAACTCCGTATGATATTGAGTTTGTGGATTTGGGTCTGGGAGTGTTGTGGGCCACATGTAACCTGGGCGCCGACAAGCCATCGGACTACGGCGACTATTATGCGTGGGCCGAGATAGAACCCAAGGATTATTTCAATTGGGGAAACTACCGTTACTGCAGTACGGTTTCCGGTTCTAATGGGGTTCTGGACAAATATACATCCGGCGGAAAGACAGGGTTCTTACTTAAATCCGACAATCTGGACCGTCTTGAAGCCATTGATGATGTTGCATCGGTTCTTTCAGGTGGAGAATGGTATATTCCCACATCACAGGATTTTGAGGAACTGAAAGAAAACTGCAAATGGAATTTAGTGAAGGTTAAGGGAGTTAAGGGTGTGGAATTTGAGAGTAAGGTTCCGGGCTTTGAGGGCAAAAAGATTTTCATACCCTATTCAGGATGTATGATTGATGAAGAAGTGAAAGGGCTTGGCAGCGAGTTCAAGCTCTGGTCATCAACACCAAGTAATAATTTAAGTGCATATCTCGACATTTGGATTGATACGTTATCAAGACATAGGTTTTTATCAAAAAAATTCATTATCCCGGAAGTGGAAGTCGGTTATATTAACAGGTTTATTGGAATGAATGTGCGTCCTGTCAAGAAGCATGATGCCGATATGTTCTCGGCAATATCATTGGCCGTTGAACATCTTGACCTGCACTACGGTGAAATCAAACCGATGGTAGTGAGCATGGTTCCGTCGGGCCGTGCTGTTAATGAAGGAAACATTGTCTGGAGTACATCAAATGCCGATGTGGCTGCTGTAGAGAACGGATATCTGACTGCTGTGGGAACCGGCAGTTGTGAGATAACGGCCAGTTCAGAAGGTCATGAGGCTAAGATGACCGTAACGGTGACTCTGCCCGTGCCTGAGCCTGTTGACCTGGGACTCAGCGTCAAGTGGGCATCGGCCAATCTGGGGGCATCGGACCAGAATGAGGCAGGCGCCTTTTTCGCATGGGGTGAGACAACTCCCAAGGCCGGATATTACTCGGGCAAGAACTATAAATTCGGAGAGTATTCGAATCAAATGACCAAGTACAATATGGGTTATGACTACATCTTTGCCGGTAATTATCCAATGCCTGATTATAAGGAGACGCTGGATGCCGAAGACGATGCAGCAGCAGTCCTGCTTGGTGACGGATGGCGCATGCCTACTGCCGATGAGCTTTGGGAACTCAGGACCAAATGTACCTGGACAAAAGTTCAGGATACACTTAATATAGACAGGTATGGTTACATGACTTTAAAATTCTACGGATATAGAATTACCAGCAATGTTCCCGGATATGAGGGACGGAGCATTTTTCTGCCGGCAGCCGGCCGTATGAGTGATTATTATCCATCCTGTGTAGACTCTGAATGGGAGCCGGAATTATGTTACTGGACATCAACTATGGACCAGAGCCTTAGTGGTACTAATCGTTTTACCGGATGTACTATTAGGCCGGTAAAGGATGAGTCAGGGGCAGAACGCGTGAAACCGGAACCTGAGCCCATAAAGCCTCTTGCGCATAATGCTCAGGTGGATCTGGGATTAAGCGTACTATGGGCTGACTGCAATTTGGGTGCTGAGAAACCTTGGGAGCGCGGTGCACGTATAGCCTGGGGTGAAACTACTGAGAAGACCTACTATTCACTCTACAACTATAAGCATTCAAAAGCATTTGTTGATTCAAGGAAATGGTGGTACTCAAAATATACCGAAAGCGTCAACGTCTTAGATAATAATCCCTATAATGACGGAAAGACGCACCTTGACCTTGATGATGATGCCGCCCATGTGAACTGGGGAGGAAACTGGCGTATGCCTACCAAGGAGGAGTGTATGGAACTGTTTGAAAAATGTGAGTGGGAAGAGACGACCTTAAACGGTGTTAAAGGCTATAGGGTTACCAGTAAGGTTCGCGGATATACGTCAAACTCCATATTCCTTCCTTGTACATCATTCTTTTTGTCGTTATTAAAAGATAGTGATTACGACACAGGTTGTTATATGACATCTGAATTGAGTCCCGAAAGTACCAGGGAATGTATGGGATTGTATTTTTCTCCTGTCTCTTCCGGGGGTTCAGATGATAAAAGGACTTATTACAAGCCAAAGAAAGATAAGGATGGTGATTTGTGGTCAGAGATTCGGATAATGTCAATCAGCAGGATAAAAGGCGCTTTTATTCGTCCGGTCTGTCCGCGGTAACCCAGTTTGTTTTTAGTTTTATTGTGAAAATGCGCCTTTAACACAAGACGCATTTTCATTATAAATCAAATTGATAACAAAAAACAGAATTAATAGCATTATGAGAAAAAAAGTCCTCTTGCTTGCATTGACATCCATGCTGATGTCACTCTGCATTTCAGCCATTGCCCAGCAGGCTTATGTGAAACCAGAAGTCTTTGCCCGGTATGTCATTGAGATAGGAGATATATCGGAAGAGACAATGGCAAGACCGAAAGGGAAAGAAGATTATACCCAAAATGTATATAAATTCCCGAAAGAGATAACAATTAAAGAACTGATATTCAGCCTACCATGTACTGAAACAAACATTTTGGGCAGATTAGTCACAAAAGAAGGGAAAAAAACAGTGCGCAGTATTTTTTTCAATTATCAATGGGTGTTATATGATAGTCATCTGTATTATAAAAAAAATACTAAACTAAAAATATCGCCGTACGCTAATGATTCCCCTTGTCGGATTTATGATTATGAAGAAAATACTAAACTCAACAATGGAACTGTCTTTGTAAAGATTAGAAACTCGAGCAGCCGGCTCCAAGGTGCAGATATTGAAATAGAGTATTATCAGAATGTGCCCTATGATATGGTTGGTGGTAACTCTGAGTATGTTGATCTGGGTTTGAGCGTAAAGTGGGCATCACGTAACGTTGGCGCTATCGGATCTGAAGAGATTGGAGATTTTTATTTCTGGGGTGAGACAGAAACCAAACAAGGTTTTGATAGTGAATTAACCTATAAGTTCCGTGACGGCCATGGAGGTTACACCAAGTACAACGATACTGACGGAAAGACTGCGTTGGACCCGGAAGATGACGTAGCTCACGTCAAATTGGGAGGCAGTTGGCGCATGCCCACAACGGATGAGATAAATGAACTAGTAGAAAAATGTACCTGGAGTTGGGCATCAGTAAATGGTGAGATAGGTTTCCTCATTACAAGCAATATATCTGGTTACACAGACCGCTCCATTTTTCTTCCTTACTATTATGCCGGCACCTCGGGAGATGTGGCTTACTGGTCAGGTTCGTTTAATGCCAGCTCCGGTAGTGGTTGTGCCAGCCTTTGGATATGTTTTGATGGCTATGTGAAATCTGGCTACTGCTACCGCAATTGGCAACTGCCTGTACGCCCCGTCTGCAAGTAAATCAGTTTAGATAACAACCAAATAAAACACATTATGAGAAAAACAGTCCTCTTGCTTGCATTGACATCCATACTGATGTCACTCTGTGTTCCAGCCTGTGCCCAGCAGCCACAAAGTGATTCTACAGTTAGCCTTTCGCAACTAACAGCCGAAATGATTGAAAAGGTCAGGCCTTATCATTATGGTATGACCCATGAGGAATATCGCAAGTTACAAAGGAAATCAATAGAGGCTGAGTATGTCATTAAGATTGGAAAGATTTCTAAAAAAACAAGGGCAAGACGTGAAGACAAAGAAAACTACACCAAAAAGACATATAAAGTACCAGAGGGGATAACATTTAAAGAACTGATCACCAGCCTGCCTGGCATTGAAATAGATAAAGCGGGCAGGTTTATCACAAAAGAAAGGAAAAGCAGTGTAAGCCATATAGGTTTCAATAATCAAATTGTACTTTTTAATGATTCCTATGATCCATATTATACCAATGATATTAAACTGGTAACAGACCCGATACAGTCAATAAGTGATTCATCAAGAAATTTCAGTCGTCTCACTTATACAGATGATGCAAAATTGGGCACAGGAACTGTTTATGTACAAATAAAGCAACGGATATACCATGAAGAGTTGACAGATGAGGCAGATATCATATTAGAATATTATCCGAATGTATCCCCAGATCTGGTTGGTGGCAACTCAGAGTATGTTGACCTGGGCTTGAGTGTAAAATGGGCCTCACGTAACGTTGATGCTTCCGGACCTGATGAAATGGGTGGATTATATTCCTGGAGTGAAGATGACATAGCTCACGTCAAATGGGGTGGCAGTTGGCGTATGCCAACAACAGATGAGATATATGAACTCATCCTCAACTGCACATGGAGCTGGGCGTCAGTGAACGGCCAGATAGGTTTCCTCATAACAAGTAATAAAACCGGTTACACAGACCGCTCCATTTTCCTTCCTTATGCCTTTTTCGGCACTTCAGGTGACCTGAGTTACTGGTCCGGTTCTACAGATCCCGACAATCCTGACCGTGCGGACTGTCTTTGGATTCATTTGTATGATGACTATGTGTTGTCAGGCTCCTGCTACCGCACCTGGCCACGTCCGGTCCGTCCCGTCTGCCCGTAATTTTTAGTATCTATTTTTGCTCATGTCGCAAATATTTATTCCCTTTGCGATATGGAAAACATAGATGCTTTTATTCAAGATGAGATATACTGTGAAAGGCTACTAATTAGCACAAATGCAGATTCTAGGGATTTGGCAGGCAATATCCGTGCAGCACGAGCCATACTTAATTCGTTTCCTGACGTTTATATAGTCATCAACGCGCATTATCTTGAACTTAGGCATAAGAATCCTGAGTATATAATTGATGGCCGACTAGGGGATCGCAAGGGGATTATGTCTGAGAAGGGTGTTACGGCAGGCTTTAAATCGGCAAAGAAACAAGGTTGTAAGATTGTGGTCATTGATTTGGATGAACACTTATTACAAGTCCGTCCTTTTGAATTATCTAAATATATAGCCCGAAGAAAAGCTGATTTCATAAGTGGAATGGTGGAAGCATGCTACATTGTATTTAACGGAAATGCTGTAGTAGTAAATGCCCAAGAACAGACTCGAAGAGAAATAGAATCTTTTATAAATGAATTAAAGCCGTAGGTACTCGACCAACGGCTCTAATATACTGATGGTTGCGGAGCTTGATGTCATCGCGCCTATATGCAACTCACATCCTGATGCAAAGGAAAGCACTTTTAATTAAACCACCAAACTTTATACCAATAATTTGTGGATTTGTAGATGTTTGCGGTGTATTGACTGAGCAACCAACGCATGAACGTGCACGTAATTATTGGAAAGTACTTAAAAACAGACTTGTTAAGGAAGGAAGTGAAGTGGTTACAAAATGTAACCGGTTGAAAATGGTAGCAGAGGATGGAAAAGCTCGTTACACAGATGCTGCCAACATGTCTGTTATGTTCCGTGTAATAGAGTCAATACCTTCCAAAAAGGCAGAACCAATTAAAGTTTGGATTGCAGGAGTGGCATCTGAGCGTGTAAATCAGATGATAGACCCAGAGCGCAGTATAGATCAAGCCGTATCTATATGTGCTCATAACAGGTCAGTAATAGTTTCCGATAGGCAAATATATGCTTAAATTTGTATTTTTGCACCCGAATATCGGCTTTATGCTGGCCAGCCTGGTTATCAGAGATTTATTATAGGCCAGCCGTCATTGTCCCATATTATCTGACGTGTTATGAGCATACTGTTGTAGCGGCGTGTCTTGTCATAGCCATGCATGAATATGTAATCCTTGCCGTCAAAGGTTACCACAGCGCAATGTCCTACACCGACGTAGCGGTCATTGCTCTGGGCTACTATAGTGCCGCCTCCGTCTGTTGCAAGTTTGCCGTCACGGTCCAGATAGGGGCCGGTAACGCTTTTACTGCGGGCTACTGCAACCTTGTAGTTGCTGTTCTCGCCGCGGCAGCAGAGGTCCAGTGATGCGAACAGATAGTACCAGCCGTCATGACGGAATATGAACGGAGCCTCCACGGCATCGTCGCCGGGTTCTGACTTAAGATCCATTTTGCCGGACATAAGTTCCGGTCTGTGCCAGAGCGGATGCCACTCCTGGGGATCGGACAGTTTAAGCATGCTCTCATCAAGCCTTGTAATCTTTAATCCGTCCCAGAATGAGCCGAAAGCCATCCATGGAGTTCCGTCATCATCTATTATTATGTTGGGATCAATGGCGTTCCATTTGTCACGGTTGGGTACGGACTGGATTATCATGCCGTGATCGGTCCATTTGAAATCGGGTGACTCCGGGTTGAGGGTCTTGTTGGTGGCCACACCAATGCATGAACCGTTGCTGGCAAAGGTGGAGCATGAGTAGTAGAGATACCACAGGCCGTTGTGAAAGATTATATCGGGAGCCCAGGTATGTCCGTTGTAACCGGGTACGGCCTTGACTGCCCATTCGGGTATGGGGTTGAGAACCTGTCTTTCGGGGCGCCAGTTTTTCATGTCGTCACTTGACATTACGCTGATACCCATGCCGGTTGAGAACATATAATAGCGACCGTCGCAGAATGCTACAACGGGGTCATGGACAGGAGTATACTCGGGAGTAATTGCCGGTCTTCCGGGTGCCTGACCGTAGGCTGCCATACTGAATATGGCAGCCATAACGGTAAGCAGTATTGATGTTTTTTTCATGATTGTCGGAATGAATAACTTACTGAATTTATTCTATTGTCAATATAAATATGCTGAAACTGAGCGGATTGATGGCTGCTTGAATGCTCTGTCCCTTTCCGTCAAAACCGTTCTCTATAGGAACGATGTTTACCGGAGCCTCTATTGAGTTGTCCTCATAGAGTTTGTCGCTTGACAGGTCAACACGCTTTGAAGCCACCATTACAGCCTTCTTCTTGAGTCCGTTGAAATTGAATGTCAGCTGCTGCTCCTTATCGGAAGTGTTTGCAACCTTGATATAAATCTGATTACCCTCACGTACCCTGCCCGGCTACGGGCTTTCCGTTCATGGTAAGTCCTACCACATTCTGGCCTTTGTACTGGCTGTAGAGCTGCTGTACATACCAGCTTACGGTGCGGAATGAGTGCAGGTTGTCATACCAGATAAGGTCCGGGCGCCACTGCCAGCCCTCAACGTGGGCAAACAGCGGGGCATATGTAGCCATATGAACTATATCGGCATTACGCTCCAGGTCTGTCATGAATGCGGCCTCAAGCAGTGATGCATAGTAGTGGTTCCACTTCTTTCCGGTAGCATGGCAGGCGTACTCTCCAGCGAATACCTTGGGTCCCTTGCGGTCATAGTTGTCATAGCGTGTGCCCTGACTAAGGAACCACTCATAGGGACGATAGAAATGCTCATCCACCAAGTCTGCACCCAGACGTTTCATCTCTGGCCACAGGTAGTCAAACTGGTCACCCTCGGAGTTGGGTCCTGATGAGCCTACAATCTTTATATTTGGATAAGCTTTGCGGATAGCCTTGATGAACGGCTCCAGACGCTCTGGATAGAGGGCGTCCCACTGCTCATTGCCTATACCTATATATTTAAGGTTGAATGGCTCGGGATGTCCCATATCGGCACGTACCTTACCCCACTTGGAATCGGCAGGGCCGTTGGCAAACTCAATCAGGTCCAGAGCATCCTGGATATAGGGGTCAAGCTGGTCAACCGGAACGTGGGCGTTTATATCATCGTTCTGGAACTGGCATGCCAGACCGCAAGACAGGATGGGCAGAGGCTCTGCACCTATGTCCTCGCTCAACTGGAAGAACTCAAAGAATCCCAGTCCGTAACTCTGGAAATAGTCGGGATAGAAACGGTGGGGGAATGTATACTCCCAACGGTTCTCGTTGAGCGGGCGGTTCTCTACCGGACCGACGGTATTCTTCCAGTTGTAACGGGTTTCAAGGTCGGTGCCCTCAACAATGCAGCCGCCGGGGAAACGGAATATGCCGGGATGCAGGTCGGCAAGCGCCTGTGCCAGATCCTTGCGCAGTCCTCCTTCACGTCCTTTCCAGGTATCGGCGGGGAAGAGTGATATATGCTCAAGGTCTACGCTGGCTCCGCCACGGGTCTCCATAAATATACGGAGTGTGGCTTTTTCAAGTGTCTCGGTGGGACGGAGAGTAACCTTGTACTGTTTCCATTCCTTTCCGTTTACGGTCAATCTCTGTTGGCATACAAAATGATTCTCGCCCATAGAGGCGGTGTTGACCAGTTCAACTCTCAGTACGACCGGAGTCTCAGACCTGGCCCATACCGAGAAGTTGTACTGTTCACCTTTTTCAATACCAATACCAAAGAAACCTTCATTATCTAGACCGGTATGCTTGTGGGCATGACCGGGATCTGAAAGACGTACATAATGCGGATTGCGCTCAAACGGACCGTCATTCAAGACCTGTACGTTTCCGAATATCTTCCATCCTTGGAGAGCGTTTGGAAACTCGAATGAGCGGTTCTTTACCAACTCGGCGTATAGTCCGCCGTCGGCTGCGTAGTTTATGTCCTCAAAAAAGATACCGTACATGGTGCTTTGGATGTGAGCGCCGGTCTTCTTGAGATTTATATCAAAGGTGTTGTTCTCTGCGCTTACAGACAGTGCCGAAATCAGGGCAATGGCTGATGTAAGTAGGCTAATTGGTTTCATATCTGAATAATAAATAGGTTATACGGTTTGTTTTGTTTGCAAAAATATATACATTCGTAATCCAAAAGGTGGAAAAATGAAAACTATAGGTGGAAAAATAATCTCTTTGTTTTTATCGTTACTGCTCTTGTGTGCTCACTCTGTCAATTGCGTGGCACAAGGCTCGTTTGCCGGTTCGCATCTGTCCAAGTTCATAGGTATATCGGACGGACTGCCTTCAAATTTTGTGGACGACATAATGTTTGATGATGCCGGATTCATGTGGGTGGCCACATCGGGCGGCGGACTGTGCAGATATGACGGTTATGAATTCATTGTCATGGCGACCGGTACAGAAAAACCCCTTAAAAGCAATTTTGTCAGGAATGTGGTTGAGGACGGATTCCACAGAATGTGGATAGGAACGGAGTGGGGCATTGAGGTGTTTGACCTTATGAACTCATGCATGGTCTCCGTGCCCGGAACTGAAGACACGGCTTTTGAACTCTTCAATGGCGGCTCATGTGCATATATGACCCTTGATTCAAAAGGATGCGTCTGGGCCAAGACCGGCAGTACTCTTGTACGTATAGAGTTTGACGATGCCGGTAGTGCACTCAGGGTTGACAGTCTTGCTGACCCCCGCATGGATCAGCCTGCAATGGTGTTCAAGGATGTTGAGAATAATGGAGCTGTATGGATGGGTATGGGCGGAATAATCTACCGTATACGTTGTACCGATGACGGATTGGTTTGTGCCCCTGCGTTGCCCGGTTTCATCTATAATCCGGAGTCGTTGGTTACTGATTATATAATAAAGGATCAGGATGTCTGGATATCAACGATTGACGGGCTTTTCAGATATAACCTGCCTACCGGGTTGTGGAAGTTGTATACCACAGATCCCGGTAATGACAAATCACTTTCCCAAAACTACATAAGCGGTTTGGCGCTTACGTCCGACAATACTTTGGTGGCAATATCGCTTAAGGGTGCCAATTTTTACAGGCCTATAGATGACAGTTTTGAACGCCTCTCAAGTGATTCGGACACTGAAGGCTGCAGCCTGAGCAGTAATTTTCTTAACTGTGTAAGCGTAAGGGGTGACGATGTCTGGTTCGGGACCGAGAGTGCCGGCCTTATTCAGCTTAAGACCAAAAGACTGGCGGTGAATAATTACAAGCATCAGTCCACGGATGCTTCATCTATAGCGTCAAATCCGGTCAACGCTATTTATCAGACCAGTGACGGAATGCTGTGGGTGGGAAATGTGGAAGGCGGCCTTAGTTATACAATGGATCCTAAAGACGGATTCCGTCATATCTCGGTTAAGGATGGCGGTTTAAGTCATAACTCGGTAAGTGCCGTTACAAGTGACGATAAAGGGAACCTGTGGGTAGGAACATGGGGCGGCGGCGTTGATGTACTGAGCGGTGCAAGTCCTTATGACAGGGTGCTTAAACCTGTGTGGAGGGGCGCTCAGTCGGATCGTATAGATCATGTGGGAGCACTGGAACTTGATACCGTCAACAATCTGATGTGGATAGGCTGCAACACGGGAATATACTATTGTGACCTGTCGTCATATAATGTCTATTCGGCGTTCGCGGACCAGACTACAGGTTGTATAGGCTCGTGTATAGACACCGAAGGCCAGTTGTGGATAGGCAGTCAGAACGGAGTGCATGTGGTTGACCTCAAGAGCGCCCGCAGGAACGGAGACCGCTTGGATTTTGACTATGTCAACCTCAGCGAAAAACTGGACGAACCCGGATCGGGTGTTCCGGATAAGATTGTCTCCATCATACAGGCCAAGGACGGTACCATATGGCTTGGCAGTAACGGAAACGGAATATACAAGACCGAGGAGAGCCTGTCCGGTGACTTGAGTTTCAGGAACATCAGCATGAGGGACGGACTTATAAGCAATGTGGTGAGATGTATTGAAGAGGATGAATGGGGCAATATATGGATTTCTACCGGAAACGGACTTTCCATGCTCTCTCCGGGCTCCATGCAGTTCCTGAACTATTCGGTAGAGCAGGGGCTGCTGTCATCGCAGTTCTACCTTAACGCTTCATGTGTATGTGCCGACGGGTCGCTTTGCTTTGGTACGGTGGACGGACTGTCTGTGATTGAGCCCTCCCGGAGCAGTTATCAGTATCCTCCGCTGAACCTCCATATTACCAAAACGTCCGTAAACGGTAATGTAAATTACAGTCCGTATATTTCTTCAATGACACTTCATGAGAGAGACAGGTCTCTGGTTTTCTCGTTTTCAACGCTTAATTACGCCACCAATTCCAGGTTCAGTTACATGTATAGGATAGAGGGGCTTGACTCCAGGTGGTACAAGGTGGGCGATTCGGACAATACGATCACTTATCCTTCGCTTCCTGCAGGTGACTATCTGCTTCAGGTCAAGGCAATGGGAGCTCCTGGCTCGGCGGCGGATATGATTAGCCTGCCTATTCATGTCAAGCCATATTTCAGACATACGATACTGGCCAAACTGTTGCTGCTTTTTGTGGTGTGGGGAATAATACTTGTATGGCATAAACGCAGGACCCGTTTCCTTGTAAAACAGAAGGATCTGTTGCAGCGTACTGTCGATGAACGTACGCGGGAGATTAATAACCAGCGCATACTTATAGAGCAGAAAGCCGAGGAACTTGACCGTCAGAATGCTGTCCTTAAGCATGAGGTTGAGGAGTTGGCGGGTAACCGGCTTATTATAGCTCTGAATCCCGCACTTCCAGAAAACAGCAGGGATGATGATTTCAAAACCAAAGTGATGGAGGTTCTTAAAAGCAGTTACTCCAACCCTGATCTGGATGTCGCCATGTTCTGTGACCGCATGGGTATGAGCAAGACTTCACTTAACAAGAAACTTCAGGAGTCAATGGGGCATTCGGTTACTGAACTTATACGTACCTACCGCCTTACGGTGGCCCGTGAGATGATCGTAAACAACCGCCAGACAGGTTTGATGAATATCTCCGAAATAGCATATGATTGTGGGTTCAATGATCCCAAATATTTTACCCGCTGTTTCTCTAAGGAGTTCGGAGTGGCTCCAAGTGCTGTCTGAGGTACTTTTTCCGGTTGGTCCAAAAATCCACCTTTTGCGTTTTTTTATACACCTTTTATGCTTTTATGTAAGATAATTTTGTACCAGCCAAAATTAACTAACAAACTATAAAAGGTATGAGAAAATTCAAGTTTATCCTTTTGTCTGTCCTGACCTTATTATATATAGGGCCGGCAATGACAAGTTGTGATGGGGAAATCGAAAGATACAGTATTGATGCCCCGGATGACATTCAGCAGAAGATTGACTCTATTGCTGAAGAAAAAGCCAAGATTGATACCGGTGACACGGTATACGTAACGATTGCCAATTCAATAGTAGGAGCTGAGGATTGTTCAACCCCATGGAATGGTGCCACCTCACAGTGGTTTGCCGTTCCTTCAAACCGTCTTCTTCACATCGATTTCATCAACCACGGATCTGAGGCCAACAACTGGAACAACTGGAATCTCCGTGTTGCCGATGCATCAGAGAACAAGGTAGAGTTGTTCGTTATCCGCTCTGATGCATTTGGATGGGGAAATGCAGACTTTGCCCTTTCGGCTATAGAGCATAACTACGTGAAACTTGCTGAAAATGCTGGAATTGAGGATATATGGGCATACTTCCGCTCAGTTATGGATGGTGCCCGTGTGGAGATGGAGATTGACCATTCCAAGACAGGCAATGTCTACGTTACGGCAACCATGTATGCACAGAACGGTGATATATTGGTAGAGAAGTATCATCAGCCGGTATCGGCAACCGAAGATATTTATGCTACCCTAGTATGTGACGGCAGTTGGTTCGATATAAAGAATGCCTACACCATTACCTCAAAGGTTCAGACTCTTGAGGATTTTGATGCCGTTTCTATCTCTGTTTCCGGAATGCCTAAGTCTCTTGAGGTAGGTCAGACCGATTTCTGGGGTGATGCAGTAGCCACAGTTACTTTTGCCGACGGTTCTCAGGCCATAGCTGATACAGCCGATATTACATTCTCTGTAATCCCTGACCTCAATACTGTTGGCGAGAAAACTGTTGTACTGTCATATTCAAAGACCAAGTTAGGCCAGGCTGGTGCTACAGTTCTTGGTTATTTTACATTGAACGTTGTGAATAACGTGGTTTCAATAGCTGTCACCAAGAAGCCGAATATAGACACCTATTATATATTTGACCAGTTGGAGGGTACCAAACTGCGTTTTGATACTTGCGGAATAGTGGTTACCGCTACATATGCAGATAACACAACAGGTGTGATTGCCAATAACGTACTCGTATTTGACAGCATACCGGCTGTTGTGGGAACTCCGGAGGTAAAGATAACCTATGTGGGCAGTACAGATGAGTTTACCACCACATACCAGATTAATGTGGTTAAGGGTACATCCGAGGTAGGTAAGGCCGACTATTCAAATGGTTTTGGTGCCACATCAACTCCCGATGTTCCCGTTCAGGCCGGCGATTCTGTGGTTCTAAAGGGAATGCTCTATTCACTTTCATTGCAGAACTATCATAGTCCTTGTGTTATTCTGCGTAAGGCTAATCTTTCTGAGTATGCCGTATTCCGTATGGACCATTTCGGTTGGGGGGGCAGTTGGGATGCTATCAAAGATGTCCAGGGTAAAGTAGTTTCTAACTGGAACTGGGATTTCTTCAGACAGTATCTTACATATTCACTTGTAACCATCACGGTAAAGAATAACGGCGATGGTACAGCGAATGTAAAATATGATGTGGTTTATCCTAATGGCGAAAAACATTTCCAGTACTATACCGGAATTCCCATTGACGATATCGCTGACTTACAGATATCCATCGTTCCGGAGTCTTCATACATGGTATTTTTTGAATAAATAATATAACCCTGAATATATGAAACAGTTTAGTATTTCAATAGCATTATTCAGCCTGCTGGCCGTATCGGGTATTACGGGGTCAGTAGCAAACGCAGCTCCTGCCTCAGTTCAGGCTGCCGATAATATAACGGTAAGGGGTACTCTTGTGGATGAGAACGGAGAGCCTGTCATGGCAGCTGCAGTAGTTCTTAAAGGTAACACATCAATAGGCGCTGCATCTGACCTGGATGGAAACTTCACTCTCTCCGTACCTGCAGACGCTGTACTTATCATCCAGTCCTTAGGTTATGAGACCAAAGAGGTGGCTGTAAACGGTAAGGCCAATCTGGGAACAATAACAGTAAATACAGAGTCCCTGTTCCTGGATCAGGTTGTGGTTATCGGTTACGGTACACAGAAAAAAGCAGACTTGACAGGCTCCGTGGCAGTAGTTGAGGCAGATGAACTTAAGAGGGTGTCACACAGCAACATCTCCTCAATGCTGGAGGGTAAGGTGGCAGGTGTAAATATCACTACTGACGGTCAGCCAGGTGCCGATCCGTCTGTCCGCATACGTGGTTTGGGCAGTTTTGGCGATACCAGCCCGCTGTATGTTATAGACGGTGTTCCCATGGGTACTTCAATCCGTGATTTCTCACCCAATGATATTGAGACCATACAGGTACTCAAGGATGCATCGGCTGCAGCCATATACGGTTCACGTGCTGCAAATGGTGTGGTAATCATTACGACCAAGAGCGGAAAGAAAGAGCAGCCTATGAAGATTGACTATTCCGGCTATTTTGGAGTTGACCGCATCAGGAAAGGTGTATATGATGTCATGGACTCAGAGGAATATGGTAAATATGTAAGAATGGCTTTCGCCAACAGTGGTATGGAGGTTCCTTCTGGCTACAATACTTCAAGTCCGGACTATCTGGATCCTTCAAAGTACAATACAGATTGGTTTGACACCATGTTTAAGACAGGTATCCGTCAGAATCACAACGTGAACATATCAGGCGGAGGCCAGAACAATACCTATAACATAGGTCTTGACTATTTCAGCCAGAAAGGTACACTTGAAGGCGCTGGCCCCGACTTCGACCGTTTCACAGCCCGTATAAACAACAATATGGATGTTAAGTTCCTCAGTCTGAAGACCGGTATCGTTTACAGCCACAGCAAGCAGAACAATATGTCGATGAGTAATGCCAATGAGTATGTTCAGGGTCTTTACGGACAGCAGTATCCGGTAATGGCATCGGCCCTGATAATGCCACCCACCATTCTGGCACGCGACAGCCGCACTTGGGTCCTGGATGATATACTTGCTCCTGCAACGGAGTACAACTATGACTCTTTCGGCTATGGAACATATTATGATAAGACTCATGGTGACCTTAGAATGACCAACCCGCTTCTGACCAACAATCTGCTTGAGCGCAATACTCTGGTTGACAGGATTGTCGCTACGGGAACAGCCAAGGTCGACCTTTTGGATATGATAGGTCATAAGAATGAGAACCATAAGCTCTCATATAACCTGAATCTCTCTTACAGCCGTACTATTGCCAAGGACTTTACATTCGTTCCGGCTTTCATCCAGAGCACAACCAACTATCTGGACAAGAGCAACGAGACACTTAACGAAGGTTATCGTTCATATACCGATGCCTTGATTGAGAACTTCCTGACATATGAGGGAACAATGGGCCGTCATCACCTGAACCTTGTTGCAGGTCAGACATTTGAACGTGAGACTTATCATACACTTACCGGACGCGGCAACAATATGCCTGAGCCGTATTACCTTCAGGTTAGCAACGCTGAAACCCGTGATGCCGGTTCATACGAGAGTGAGCATGTATTGGCTTCATTTCTGGGCCGATTTACATACGATTATGACGGCAAATACCTCCTTCAGGCAACTGTACGTCGTGACGGTTCCAGCCGCCTTTCAAGCGATGACCATTGGGACTGGTTCCCTTCTTTCTCTGCGGGATGGCGCATAGACCGTGAGAACTTTTTCAATGTTGACTTCATCAATATGTTCAAGATCCGTACCAGTTATGGTATCCTTGGTAATGAGAACATAGGTGAGTACCAGTATATGGGAACCATGCCCCGCGGAAACTATACATACAGTTTTGGTGGAACTAAGGTAACCGGATCTGCTATCTCTGATTATGTAAACACCGCAATCAGATGGGAGAAGAAAAAGACTTTCGATATAGGTGTGGATTTGGCATTCTGGGAGAACAAGTTTGAAATCAATGCCGATTGGTATCACGCCATGTCCGAGGACCTGCTCTATGCAGTAGCCGTTCCGGCCGAAGCTGGATCTACTAACACGACAGTAACGATGAATGCTGCTACAATGCTGAATACAGGTTTTGAGTTAGCGGCTACTTATCGTAGTTACGAGAATGCGCTCAAGTATGAGATATCGGCAAACATGACTCTTCCAAGGAATGAAGTCAAGAGCCTTGGTATGACGAATGAGCCACGTACTGACGGTTACAGCCGCACAGAGGTAGGTAATGAGGTAGGTCGTTTCTACGGATATGTATATGAAGGTATATTCCAGAGCCAGGAGGAGATTGACAATCGTGTCAATGATCTGGGCAATCCTGTAGTTCAGAGCGGTGCAAAACCCGGAGATGTTGCATACAAGGATGTCAACAATGACGGAAAGATTACTAATGAGGATCAGGATTATCTGGGCTCAGGAATGGCTAAGATACAGTTCGGTTTGAACTTGAGGTTCGAATACAAGAACTTTGACCTGAATATCTCTACTTACGGAGCTGCCGGATATAAAGTTTTGGACTATGTGGATATGGTTCTCCACAACTCATATGGAATAACCAACAAGAGTACAGACCTGTTGAATGCGTGGACAGTTGAGAATCCCAGCGAGACGGTTCCTGCTGTAGCATACAAAACTGATGCCTCAATCACGAACGACATGTTCAGTTCACGTTTTCTGCAGAACGGCGCTTACTGGAAGATTGCCAATGTTGAACTTGGATATAACTTTAAGGACGGCACATTCGGCAAGCATATCAGCAATGCACGCGCATACGTTTCGGCTCAGAATCTGGCCTCTCTTACTAAGTACAAAGGCTATAACGTTGACTTTGCCGGCGGTACATTCACTCCGGGATTCAACTACTGCTCTTATCCCACTCCCATGTCATTCATGGCCGGTGTTCGTTTCTCATTCTAATAACAGATATACCGTACTATTATGAAAAAGATAAATCTTATTATAGCAGCGGTCCTGGCGACCGGTATGGTTTCATGTGCCGATAAACTTGACGTGACCAATCCTAACAACCAGACCACATATGATTTCGGAAACACGGAGTCAGACCTTCAGGAGGCTCTGATAGCATGCTACAACAGAATTCGTCTGGAGGGCACATTCGCACGTGTAGGTTATACTATGGATGCAGTTCGCGGAGATGAAGTCTGGAATTCATCCCAGCAGTGGTATATTTCCTATGATAACCTTAACTCAAATGGTCAGACAGATATAGGCGATCAGTGGATATGGCGCGACAACTATCATGTTGTAAACCGTTGCAACTTTGTACTTTCCAAGGTGGGCTCGGCAAGTATGTCTGACAAATCCCGTAACGAGATAAAGGGGCAGGCTCTGTTCCTCAGGGCGCTGGCTTATTATGAGTTGGCTACATATTATCAGAATGTACCTCTATATACTGACTATTCAGATTATTCATCACTGGAGGGTATGTATGCTTCCAACTCAAGTCAGGATCAGGTGTTTGACCAAATAGAGGAGGACCTCAAGGAGGCCATAACCCTGCTTCCACAACGTGACAAGGGCGGCGAATGGGCCAAGGGACGCGCTACCTGCGGATCTGCAGCCGGTTATCTGGCACGTGCTCTCATGTTCCGTCATAAGTATGATGAGGCCTATGGTTATCTCAAGGGCATCATAAAAGGTGACTACGGAACCTATGGTCTTGTGGCCGATTACGGTGACAACTTCAAGGAGGGTGCACAGTATGAGAACAATAAGGAGAGCCTGTTTGAGGTTCAGTTCATGGACTATGGTACAGGTGGTGCCGACGAGGAGTGGACTCCGGTAAACATCAGTTCAAATGCTTCTCAGGGACATGCTGTAGAGAGCAACTACGGATCTCAGGCTCTGGGTAGTTGGGGTGACCTGGCTATGTCTCCCTGGCTGTACAATCTGTTCAAGGCAGAGCGTTGTACAGACAACACCCTTGATCCGCGTCTTTATTGGACTGCCGTTACGTATGAGCCGGAGTATAGCACATATACAGGTGCCATCACAGCTGCCTATCCTAATGGTGATCCGCGCTCCAACATCGTATATAAGAATGAAATCACAGCAACTCCGCTTTCAAATAACGGACAGGGCGGAATCTCGATTGCCAAGTTCACCAATGCCCGTAACAATATCTATTCAACTATCGTTACCGGCCTGCATTGCGGAATCAATCTCCGACTGATGCGTTACAGCGATGTACTGTTGCGTGCCGCCGAGTGTGAGAATGAGATAAACGGTCCTACACAACAGGCTATTGACTACATCAATGAGGTACGTCGCCGTGTAGCTCTGAAGGATCTTAAACTCTCTGATTTCAACACCAGGGATAAACTCTTTGAGCAGATTGCCAATGTGGAGCGTCCCAAGGAGTTCGGATGTGAGAACGGTCGTGGCATTGACCTGATCCGTTGGGGCTTTTTCTATGATCCGGACCGTCTGGAGCAGATTCGTCAGCATAGTGCATATATGCGCAACGGTACGGCTTCAACCGATGAGCTTACTCTTGAAACAGCCGATGATTACTCACTGCGTTATTATGAGCCGGGTCATGAGTATTTCCCCATATACAAGAATACACTGGATGCAAACCCGAATCTTACCGGCAACTCTGCCAATAAGAATATAGATAACAGCGTGGAATTCCTCCAGAAATGGACAGTGCATCCTGTTAGCGCCCAATGATATTTATAATTAACAAAGACGGAGTACACAAAAGGGTGTATTCCGTCTTTTTTTCTAAATTAGCAGTTATGAAAATCAAATATATATTTTTGCCAAGTCTGATGTTGGCTATTATGTGGGCCTGTTCTGACCCCAGCGAAGGAACCGGAATACACACGTCCGGGGGTGAAACGAACCAGAACTCAGAATACAAGGCGCCGGATTACGCCGATGACTATTCGGCCATATCATCATGGGACTATCATGTTCAGTGGAACCTGGCAAACGTTCATGATCCGTCGGTGGCATACTATGATGGCTATTACTATATGTACGGCACCGATGCTTCATACGGAAACGAGCATCTCAAGGCAACCCGTGGCCGTCATTTCCAGGGACGTCGTTCAAAGGATCTGGTCAACTGGTATTATGTGGCAGGTCCATTCAATGAAGCCCCGTCATGGGTGGCAGATTCACTCAATTCCATCCGTCTGCGCATGGGACTCAATCCAATTAACGACTCAGATATACAGTACGGCTACTGGGCACCTGTGGTACGCCGTGTGAATGTGGGCGGCAAGGATGTGCTCAGGATGTACTACTGCATTGTGATTGACAACTACATCAAGAGCGGTAAGCCTACAACAACCGCTTTTGACGGCAGTTGGAGCGAGCGTGCCTTTATAGGTATGTGTGAGAGTACCAATCCTTACGGTGCAGTATGGGAGGACAAGGGATTCGTAACCTGCTCGTCATCGGACAAGGGCCGTGACGGCTGGACACGTGCCGATGCAGGCAACTGGGATGCCTATTTCTACTATAATGCCATAGATCCCACATATATAGTGACGCCTCAGGGCAAGCATTATCTTATACATGGCTCGTGGCACAGCGGATTCGCCCTGCTGGAGATTGATGCTGAAAGCGGCAAGCCCAAGAATACCTTGGGTGATCCCTGGGCCGACAGCGCCGAAGAACTTACCGCCCGTTACGGACAGCGCATAGGTACCCGTGCCGCTACATCACGCTGGCAGGGCAGTGAGGCTCCTGAGATTATCTACAAGGACGGTTACTATTACTTGTTCATGGCATATGACGGCCTGGATGTTCCGTATAATACCCGTGTGGTACGCAGTGAGAATATAGAGGGTCCGTATTATGATATTACCGGACGCAATTTCACCAACGGTCGCGGAGACTGCTATCCCATAGTGACTCATCCCTACCGTTTTGAACAGGGATACGGATGGGTAGGCATATCGCATTGCGGTATCTTCCAAAAGGAGGGGACCGATGAATGGTTCTACTGCTCTCAGGGACGTCTGCCGGCAAATGTAGGCGGAAACCGTTTCAGCAACGCCATAATGATGGGTCATGTGCGCCGTATAGTATGGTGTCCCGCATCGGTCTCCGAGCCGGATAACCTTTGGCCTATAGCTCTGCCGGAACGCTATGCGGCCGTGCCTGACAGCAAGATCACATCTAATGACCTTATAGGTACCTGGGAGCATATAGGACTGGTTTATGATTATGCGCACCAGAATCTGTCTCAGGATGTTGTCCTTAAGGCAGACGGCACAGTTACCGGAGCCATTACCGGAAAGTGGAGTTATGATGAGGCAACCAAACGTCTCACTCTGGGTAATGTGGTGGTATGCGTGGAACGTGAGCTGGACTGGGAGGCCAATCCGCGCCGTGAAACCATAGTTTATGCCGGTGTTGACAAGAATAATAAGATTACTTACTGGGGAAAGAAAATTTGATGTTATTTTTGCACTCAGAAAGTAGCCTAACCAACAATATTCAATATGAAAAGAAAACTTATCCTGATGGCTGTTTGCGCATCATTCATGTTTGGCGTAACCGCAGCCAAGCCCGTCAAGGCACCTGCCGGCGGCAAGAAAATCAGTAATGAACTTATCGGTATATTCTTTGAGGATATCAGCATGTCGGCCGATGGCGGTCTGTGCGCCGAGCTGATCCAGAACGGATCGTTCGAGTTCAGCCCCAGCGAGCGTGACGGTTGGGGCCCCGGTACCGCATGGCGTTCAGTGCGCCCCGGACACTCGCTGGGTTACATCGAGCCCCGTCAGCAGGATCCTATCCATCCCAATAACCCCAACTACATGCGTCTGAACATTGAGCGTGTGGGTATGTATTATGACTATAACGGTTGGACTGGCGTTGGAATCCAGAATGACGGTTATGACGGCATCCTGCTCAAGGGCGGTGACAAGTATGACTTCTCTGTGTTTCTGCGCAACCCGGACGGCAAGGACAAGGAGGTGCGTGCCGTGCTGATGGTTCCCGGTCGCGGATTCCGTGCACAGCCTACCGTTATAGCCGATACCACATTCTCTGTTTCCGGCAAGGACTGGAAGAAATATGAATATACCTTGACCGCAGCACAGGATTGCCCCAACGCATCACTGCAGCTGCTCTCACTGACCACGGGTGTGCTGGATATAGATATGGTTTCACTCTATCCTCAGGATACCTATAAGGGTCATGGCCTCCGTAAGGACCTGGCTCAGGCGCTGGTTGATTTGAATCCCAAGTTCATGAGATTCCCCGGCGGTTGCGTGGTACATGGTGGTGGTGACGGATTCTGGGATACATATCGCTGGAAAACAACCGTCGGCCCAAAGGAGACACGTAAGGGCATAAAGAACACATGGGGTTACCATCAGAGCATGGAGATGGGATACTTTGAGTACTTCCAGTTCTGCGAGGATGCAGGCATGGAGCCTCTGCCCATTCTGCCTTGCGGTGTAAGCTGCCAGGGTACCAACGGCGGTTGGAACATGCGTACACAGGCGCAGGATGCCGTTCCTATGGAGGATATGCAGGAGTGGGCCGATGAGGCTCTTGACCTGATAGAGTGGGCCAACGGTCCAGCTGACTCCAAGTGGGGTAAGGTTCGTGCCGATGCCGGTCATCCGGAGCCGTTCAACCTCAAGTATCTGGGTCTGGGCAACGAGGAGAAGATCACTCCTGAGTTTGAGGAGCGTTTTAAGTTCATATATGACCAGGTTCGCGCCAAGTATCCTGATATTGTGATTGTAGGTACCGCAGGCCCCGGCTCACATCCGGGAAACGGTGACTATGAGGAGGGTTGGAAGTTTGCTACACAGCTTGAGGTGCCCATTCTGGATGAGCACTACTATGAGCAGCGCAACTATTTCCTTACCAGCCGTCAGTATGATAATTATCCCCGTGACCGCAAGACCAAGGTTTATCTGGGCGAGTATGCCGCTAAGGATAAGAAACTTATAGATGCTCTTGCCGAAGGTCTCTATCTGCTTCATGTGGAGCGTAATGCCGATGTAGTTGTAATGACATCATACGCACCGTTGTTTGCCCGTAAGAACACCAACAACTGGAACCCGGACCTGATTTACTTTGATAATGAGCGTCCGTTCCTGACCTGCAGCTACTATGTACAGCAGATGTTCGGCCAGTCAAGCGGCGACTACTACTACGGTGATTGCGTCAAGTTTGACCGTGAGGATGATAACCTGCTTGGCCAGTCTGTAGTTTTAGACACTCAGTCACGCAAACTCTTCCTTAAGGTGTGCAATGCTGGTGAGAATGCTGCCAAGGCTACAATAGACTTGTCTCGTTTTAGCGGATTCAAGAGCGTGACAAGGACTGTAGTCAAGGGTCAGCCCGATGATGAGAACAACTTTGACCAGCAGCCAATAGCTCCTGTCAAAGAGACGGTCAAGCTTAAAAACAAGACTACTCTAGATGTTGATCCTTATTCAATCACTCTCTACTCTATCAGCCTCTGATCCTTTAAAGGTTATATAATTAAATGAGCCGGGCTTCACAGTCCGGCTCATTCATGCTTATTAACCCTAAACTTATGAAAATCTTATGTATGCTTTTATTTTGCTATACGATTGTTGATGTATTCCATTGATACGCTGTTGATAGCTACATCATTCTGGTCGGTAACCAGCACCTGGCTGAAGATGTCGTAGTACAGATCCTTGATGTCCTCAATCTGAGCAGTCTTCTTTTCGTTGTTATCCTCGGTGCGGCATACATTCTCA
>CACWIN010000047.1 GCA_902760965.1 uncultured Bacteroidales bacterium
CAGCAATTCCAGGAAATTCATGAATATCATGAAGAACACTGAAAGAACTGTCATTGGAGTTCCAATAAACGGTCCCATCTTGGCTGTTATGAATATCACGCAGGTAAGCGACAGTATGATGGCATGACCTGCAGTGATATTAGCAAACAGACGTACTGTGAGGGCAAACGGCTTGGTGAATATACCCACAATCTCAATGAAAGGCAGCAAAGGGATGGGAGCCTTGAGGAATATGGGAACATCGGGCCAGAGTATCTCTTTCCAATACTCGCGGTTACCGAACACGTTTACCGTAAAGAAGGTTACCAGCGCCAGTGATAGCGTTATTGCAATATTGCCAGTTACATTGGCACCGGCCGGAAAAATGGGAATAAGACCCATAATGTTGCTCAGCAATATAAAGAAGAATATGGTGAGCAGCAACGGAGCATACCGCTTGTAATCCTTGCCTACTGACGGTTTGATAACATCATCCACTATCATGGCAATCACAAACTCCATCAGACCCACAAAACCGCCGGGAGCAGGATCTGTAGCATTGTGACGCTTGTACCAGCGAGCGGTACACATCACTATCACGCAAAGCAGCAGACTGTTTATTATCACAGCCAGCGCAATCTTGGTAAGTGACAGGTCAAGTGGTTTGAGTTCGGTGCCGTCGGGGAGCGTCTCAACCAGTTTGCCGGCATGGGCTCCGTCCTGTGTGATATGGAATCCGTCATAGCTGCCGGTATGCTCCAGTTCCCGTGACGAGAAGAAATGCCAGCCTGTTACCTTACTGTACAGAATCACAGGAAGGTGCAGACTTATTTCCTTGTCACCTATTGTTATTATATGCCAGTGATAGGAGTCCTTAAGATGGCCGAATATGATGCCCTTGACATCGACAGTCTCATCCTGGGCCGATTCCTCACCCATAGCAGCCACGGGAACGGTTGCCATAAGCATCATTGCCATCAATATGTAAACCAGTCTCTTCAACTCTTTTTCTCCCCTTTCATAAACAGTACCGTCTCAATCATAGAGAGGCACAGATAGAATATCATGAACACCACTGCAAATGCAACAAGCTGTGTCCCTACCATTGTAAAGTAGGCAAGAACCAGCACAAGAGCCAGCAGTATCTTAATCACTCTGTAGCTAAGAAAAAACAGGCTGCGGTCCCTGCCCTTCTTTTGGTTTGCTCTCCTAAGCCATACCATAATACCAAGCATTACTGCAAAGAACAACGGTATAAGGAACAGCATGGAGGGATATTGCTCCGGCCATACCATACGCAATACCAGTACCGATGCTATGGTCAGCACGGAGAGGGTCAGCAGATATGTTATTACCAGTTTCTTCATTTTTTTACTTTAGCTTTGGCCTTGGCTTTGGCTACCATCCGGTACGAATGACTTTTGGTTTTTAGCGCCGCTAAAAGCCAACGCTAAAGCCAACGCCAACGTTATATCTCAACACATATTGAGAGGATGTTGTCCTTAACCTCGGCGAATCCAGAGTTAACCGCCACCTCAACCAAACCTTTCGCATTCTCATATTTTATCAAACCTTTTTCCAAAGAGGAGATTATAGGAGCGTGATTATCGAGAACAGTAAAACAGCCCATTGTACCAGGGAGAGAGACTTTCTTAACCTCACCCTCAAACACCAGTTTCTCTGGAGAAATAATCTTTAGTTTCAACATTCTCAATCTTCTTTTTATCGCACCGGATGGAAGCCAACAGCCAATAGCTAACAGCCAACAGCCGGTGCGAAGCACCATTTAACTCTTCAATTCCTCCTGAAGTTTCTTGGCCTTCTCAATGGCTTCTTCAATAGTACCTACATTAAGGAACACCTGCTCAGGCAGGTCATCAACCTCACCGTCCAGGATCATATTGAATCCTCGTATGGTATCCTCAATGCTTACCATTGTACCCTTGACACCGGTAAACTGCTCGGCTACGGTGAACGGCTGTGACAGGAAACGCTGTACTCGGCGTGCACGTGCCACGGTGAGCTTGTCCTCATCGGACAACTCATCCATACCAAGGATTGAAATGATATCCTGAAGCTCATTGTAACGCTGCAGTATCTGCTTTACGCGCTGAGCGGTATCGTAGTGTGCCTTACCCACAATGTTTGGGTCAAGGATACGTGATGTTGAATCCAGCGGGTCAACGGCCGGATAGATACCCAGCTCGGCAATCTTACGGCTCAGCACGGTGGTTGCATCCAGATGTGAGAACGTGGTTGCAGGTGCCGGGTCGGTAAGGTCATCGGCCGGCACGTATACGGCCTGTACCGATGTAATTGATCCGTGAATGGTCGATGTGATACGCTCCTGCATCTTACCCATCTCACTGGCCAGCGTAGGCTGGTAACCTACGGCACTAGGCATACGTCCCAGCAGGGCCGATACCTCACTTCCTGCCTGTGTGAAACGGAAGATATTGTCTATAAAGAACAGGATATCGCTGTAAGCGCCGTCGCTGCCGGCACCGTCACGGAATGACTCTGCAACGGTAAGACCTGACAGAGCAACCGATGAACGTGCCCCTGGAGGCTCATTCATCTGACCATAGACAAGCGTGGCCTGTGACTTGGCAACCTCATCATAGTCAACCTTGCTCAGGTCCCACTCACCTTTGGCCATGCTCTCCTTGAAGGCATCACCATATTTTATTACACCGGACTCGATCATCTCACGCAGCAGGTCGTTACCCTCACGGGTACGCTCTCCCACTCCGGCAAATACCGAGAATCCGTTGTTCTTCTTTGCGATATTGTTGATAAGCTCCATGATGAGCACGGTCTTGCCTACGCCGGCACCGCCGAACAGACCGATCTTACCACCCTTGCAGTAGGGCTCCAGCAGGTCTATTACCTTGATTCCGGTAAACAGCACCTCCTCGACTGTTGAGAGTTCCTCAAACTTAGGCGGCTCACGGTGAATGGGGAAAGCGCCCTCCATATCCAACGGCTTAAGGTCGTCAATGGGGTCACCGGTAACGTTCATCATGCGGCCCTTGATCTGCTTGCCCACAGGCATTGTGATAGGACTGCCCATAACGCGCACATCCATTCCGCGACGCAGACCGGTGGTAAGGTCCATGGCCACGCAACGGACCATGTTCTCACCTATGTGCTGCTGTACCTCAATAATAAGTTTACGGCCGTCATCACGGGTTATCTCCAGTGCATCATGGATAGCAGGCAGGTTGTCACCAGCCTCAAAGGCTACATCCACCACCGGACCGATTATTTGGGCTATCCGCCCTGATACTGCTTTCATACCTTATTTTTTACAAGAATGCAAATTTAATGATTTAAGCGGTATATTGTTGTTCCTTTATGCCTCCTTTTGTCTCTAAAAGGATATTTTTATACTAATTTTGCACCATGATTATGACTGGTACACTTTGGGCTGTCATCCAACTATTGGCAGGGTTCGTTCTTCTCTACTTTGGTGGAGACTGGCTGGTTAACGGAGGCGTGGCACTTGCACGCAGGTTCCGCCTGTCCCCTCTGGTTATAGGAATGACAATCGTCGCCTTTGGAACATCGGCCCCGGAGTTGCTTGTAAGCATGACATCGGCCATTAAAGGAAGCGCCGGAATAGCTATGGGAAACGTTGTGGGTTCAAACATAGCCAACATAGGACTCATTCTTGGCCTTACCGCCATGCTCTGCCCCATCCCTACACAGAACGGTAAAATATTGGGCAACGGCCTGGTCATGATACTGGCATCGGTCCTGGTGTTCGTATTTTCACTCAACAACGGACTTTCCGGAATTGAAGGGCTTATTCTGTTTGCCTGCCTTATCGTGTTTACGGTGGTTTCTATCAGGAAAGGCCGGATTAATAATCAGGATGAGAGTGTTGAGCAGGAACTCCAAAGCAAGCCCATGTCGGTATTAGCTGCTATTCTGTTGGTAGCACTTTCTTGCGCCATGCTGGCTTTTGGCGCCGATTTCATGGTTGACGGCGCCACCACAATAGCCCAAGCCATAGGCGTGAGCGATAAGGTTATAGGACTTACAGTCGTTGCTTTGGGAACCAGTTTGCCGGAGCTTGCAGCATCGCTTGCCGCCGCCATAAAGAAACAGATGGACATATCCATTGGAAACATTATAGGTTCCAACATTTTCAATCTGCTGTGCGTACTTGGAGTATCGGCCTCCATTAAGCCTATCGGGTTTGATTTTACCCAATACCGCACCGATTTTATCATAATGATTCTTTTCTCGGCCGCCCTGTTGCTCTTTACAAGCCCTTGGAAAAAGCAGGGACGCTTGGGGCGTATAGCAGGAATTGTGCTGTTCCTGGCCTACTGCGCCTACGCGTACTCTCTTTACTGAATCTCCTGCAGGTTGTAAGGAGTCTCCTGATAAACGTAATAGTTGAGCCAGTTTGAATAAAACAGGTTGGCATGGGCACGCCAGCGATCCAATGGTCCCTTGGCAGGATCGTCATCGCGATAATAATGCTTTGGCATGTCAATGGTCAGACCTTTGGCCAGGTCACGTTTGTACTCATTGTCAAGAGTATCAGGCGAATACTCCATATGACCGGTTATGAATATCTCGCGACCTTTACGGGCCGATGCCATGAATACGCCGGCCTCATCGGACTCTGACAGAAGCTTGAGTTCCGGATGTGCAAGTATATCTTCCCTGCGAACCTCCGAATGACGGCTGTGAGGAGCGTAAAACTCATCGTCAAAACCACGGAATATAGGCAGAGGCTCGTTGATTGTCTTATGTTTGAATATGCCGAACATCTTGGCAGGCAGCGGATACTTGGGCACGCCATAAAAATGATACATAGCGGCCTGGGCAGCCCAACAAATGTATAATGTGGAGGTTACATGAGTACGTGCCCAATCAAAAATCTCCTTTAGTTCATCCCAATAGGATACCTCCTCAAACTCCATCTGCTCCAAAGGGGCTCCGGTTACTATGAACCCGTCAAACTTCTGGTCGCGCATACTCTCAAAAGTCTCATAAAACACCCGCATATGCTCTACGGGAGTATTCTTTGAGGTATGACTGCGTAGTTTCATCAGCTTAAGCTCAATCTGAAGTGGTGTATTGGAGAGCAGACGGACAAGATCCGTCTCGGTGGTTATTTTTATGGGCATCAGATTGAGCACCACAATACGCAGCGGACGTATGTCCTGGCTGGTGGCACGGCTGGTGTCCATAACGAATATGTTCTCACCCTTCAGGATTTCTATTGCAGGCAGTTTATCGGGCAGTTTAAGAGGCATCTTGTACTCTGTTTTTATAAAACCGCGTATTCACCACCCCTATAAGGAGCGGTGAATACAACGGCAAAATTAGTTAAAGTTTAACTTAAAACAACTTGGTTCTATTATCATATTTTGGCAAAAGCCTGATCAAGATCAGCAATAATATCATCAACATGTTCAACACCAATTGACAGACGTACAGTTGTGGGAGTGATGTGCTGCTCGGCAAGCTCCTTTGAGGTCATCTGTGAGTGTGTGGTGGTGTAAGGATGTATAACAAGGCTCTTTACATCGGCCACATTGGCAAGCAGCGAGAATATCTGCAGTGAGTCAATGAATTTCCATGTATCCTCCTGTGTGCCGTTAATCTCAAAGGTAAAGATTGAACCGCCGCCGTTGGGGAAATACTTCTTGTAGAGTTCATGATCCGGATGATCCTGCAGTGACGGATGGTTAACCTTGGCAACCTTGGGGTTCTTTGCAAGGTAATCAACAACCTTAAGTGCATTCTCAACGTGACGCTCTATGCGCAAAGGCAGTGACTCAACACCCTGGAGCAGGATCCATGCGTTGAAGGGGCTGATGGCAGCACCGGTATCGCGCAGGATGACGGCACGGATACGGGTTACGAATGCAGCAACACCGGCTACATCGGCAAATACTGCGCCGTGGTAAGAGGGATCGGGCTTGGCAAGTGTAGGATACTTGTCGGGGTTGGCCTTCCAGTTGAAAGTACCGCCGTCAACAATCACACCACCAAGTGATGAACCGTGACCACCAATGAACTTGGTTGCGGAGTGAACAACTATGTCGGCTCCGTGCTCAAGCGGACGGATAAGGATAGGTGCAAAAGTGTTGTCTACGATGAATACTATTCCATGTTTGTGTGCTACGGCTGCTACAGCCTCCAGGTTTGTAACATCGCTGTTGGGGTTACCGAATGTCTCGGCATAGATTACCTTTGTGTTGGGTCGGATGGCTGCCTCAAGTGCCTCCAGGTCATTCACCTTAACTATGGTACTGCTTATGCCCTGGGTGGCAAGAGTGTGCGTTATCAGGTTAAATGAACCGCCGTACAGGTTGTCGGCTGCCACAATGTGGTCACCGGCCTGTGCAATGTTCTGCAGGGAGTATGTTACTGCTGCTGCACCCGATGCAACTGCCAGAGCTGCTACGCCACCCTCAAGGGCTGCGATACGCTTTTCCAGTACATCCTGGGTTGAGTTGGTCAGACGGCCGTAAATATTACCGGCATCTCGAAGACCAAAACGGTCAGCAGCGTGCTGTGAATTACGGAACACATAAGATGTGGTCTGATAGATAGGTACTGCGCGTGCATCTGACGCGGGATCGGGCTGCTCCTGGCCTACATGGAGTGCCAGAGTCTCAAGATGAAGTTTGTTGTTTGCCATTGTTGTATGTTTTTTAATTGTTAATAATCCGTTTTGTTTTCTTTTGACGATGCAAAGTTACGGCCGTTAGAAAATGTCACCAAGAAAATTTGTAACAAAGGAAAACTTGACTACATTTGCACAACTTTAAAGAACAAAAACCAACCATAAACCCGATTTAACATGGAAAAGGAGAATATTTCAACTTTGATTGAGCCAAAAGCCGGCGAACTGGATGCAACCGACATAAAGATCCTGACCTGTCTTCAGGACAATTCTCGCCTGACAACCAAGGAATTAGCTGCAAAAGTACACCTGTCCACCACCCCTGTGTTTGAGCGCCAGAAACGATTGGAACGCGAGGGCTATATAAAAAAGTATATAGCAGTGCTGGACCCGGAGAAACTGAACCTGGGATTCGTGGTGTTCTGCTGCGTACGTCTGCGCATGATGACCGGCGATGCCGCCCACCGTTTTGAGGAGGCCGCGCGTAATATGAAAGAGGTGGCTGAATGCTACAACATATCAGGAGAGTTCGATTACCTGCTCAAGGTATACTGCCCCGACATGCGCAGTTATAAAGAGTTTCTGATGAATGTACTTGGAACTACCGATACCGTAGGCTCCATCCAGTCAATGTTCGTGATGAGCCCCATAAAAAAGACTTTCGGCCTTTCAATCTGAATCAGTTTACAAAGAACAGCACTCCGGCTCTAATTCCAGGGCCGGATTTGTCATATAATAAGGTGGCCGAGAACGCATACTGCTCGCAGAACGCACACTTAAAGTTCAAAGCCCCTCGCAAGGCTCCGCTCCAATTGCTTTTGGCATTCTCAACATCGTCCAGCCAGATTGCGCTGTAACCAATCTGAGGCGTTAGCCTGAACCTGTTAAAGTGCCCGAACAGGAAACCATAGCCTATTGCGCCCTCAAATGTAACGGTGTTAAGCATCCCAATATGAACAAGGGTTGACTGCTCCAGATTTATGTTCTTGTAATATATACCCCAGGAATTACCCACTCCCCATCCTACCGCATTTAACTTACTGTATTCATAAACCACAGTAGTGTACAGTTCACGGGGCGCAAAATAGAGTTTTTCACGCATCTGCATGCCGGCGGTCACATGGGACTGCAGACGGGCTGCCACATTTACGACCGAATAATAATTAAGGTATCCGTTGTACTCCAAACGGGTATCGTATGTACCATCGGGCACATTATCTATCATAAGCGGGGTTTTGCCCTGATATATATCGTCAACATAAACGCTGGCACCGCTTGGATTTGATTCAAACAGGATAGAGCCGTAACCAACCCCCGGTTTACCTATATCCCAACCTGAACTGGTCTCCAGGTGATATTCGTAATGCGGGGCATCATGTTCAATAACAAACGGTTCCTCATACTGTGCACTGACGGACGTGCTCACCAACAAAGCGAGTACGGACAATACGAACAGTTTTACAAAATTGGCCCTCATCATTTGTTTGATGATTTGCAGCCCAAATGGTTTAATCCATAGTTTTTTAAGTACATGGATAATTTTTATCCCCAAAAATGTTGCAGTTTAAAATTGAGGCCGTATATTTGCAGCCGATAAGTACAAAACAATGAAAAAGATCAACTCATTTTTCTGGTGGTGGCGCAGCTTACAACTCAATTAAGTCGTAGGAGGTCACTGCTGTTATGTAAAATGAGAAAATGACATAAAAGGCTTGCCGCACTGCGACAAGCCTTTTTAAATGCAAAATATTCATCTTAAACTAAAACAAATATGAAACAGAAAAAGTACATGCTCCCCGAGAGCGAAATTCCAACAGCATGGTTCAACATCCAGGCCGTTATGCCCAACAAACCTCTGCCTTTCCTGCACCCCGGAACACGTCAGCCTCTTAAGCCCGAGGACCTCTATCCTATCTTTGTAGAGGAGTGCGCCAACCAGGAGCTTAACCAAAAGGATGAGTGGATTGAAATTCCTGAGGATATCCGTCAGCAGTATGCATCATACCGTTGCACTCCGCTGGTTCGTGCTTACGAACTTGAGGAGGCTCTGGGTACTCCTGCACACATATATTTCAAAAATGAGAGCGTATCGCCCGCAGGTTCACACAAGCTGAACTCAGCCCTTGCACAGGCCTACTACGCAAAGAAGCAGGGCATTACCAACCTGACCACCGAGACCGGTGCCGGCCAGTGGGGCGGTGCTTTGAGTTATGCCACCAAGAAATTCGGTATTGACTGCGCAGTATATATGGTAAAGGCCAGCTACAACCAGAAGCCTTACCGCCGTTCAATCATGCAGACATTCGGTGCCGCAATCACTCCTTCACCCTCCATGTCAACCCGCGCCGGTAAGGACATCCTTACTGCAAATCCCAATGACCAAGGTTCACTTGGCTGCGCAATCAGTGAGGCCATAGAGCTGGCAGTTTCAACTCCCAACTGCAAGTACGCCCTGGGTTCTGTGCTCAACCACGTATGCCTGCACCAGACTGTAATAGGTCTTGAGGCTGAAAAGCAGATGGCTATGACCGGCGAGTATCCAGATATCGTAATCGCATGCTTTGGTGGCGGTTCAAACTTCTGCGGTCTGGCTCTGCCGTTTATGCGTCATAAGATTGCAGGTAAAAAGAACACCCGCTTTATTGCAGCCGAGCCTGCATCATGCCCCAAACTGACCCGCGGTAAGTTTGAGTATGACTTTGGTGATGAGTCAGGTATGACTCCGCTGCTGCCCATGTACACTCTGGGTCACACATTCAAGCCCGCTACCATCCACGCAGGTGGTCTGCGTTATCACGGTGCAGGCGTAGTTCTGAGCCAGCTCATGAAGGACGGCTACATGGAGGCTGTCGATATTGAGCAGAATGAGTCATTCAAGGCTGGTGTGCTGTTTGCCCAGACCGAGGGTATCATCCCCGCTCCTGAGTCATGCCACGCAATCGCTGCTACAGTACGCGAGGCCCTCAAGTGCAAGGAGACCGGCGAACAGAAGACCATCCTGTTTAACCTGTCAGGTCACGGATTTGTAGATATGTCAGCTTACGACCAGTACATTGCAGGCGACCTTCAGGACTTCCACGTAAGTGAGGAAGACCTTGCCAAGTACATAGCCAGCGCCGATGCACTGAACAAGTAAATTGTTCACCATATATAGTAAATAAGGCCCGCATCGGCGGGCCTTATTTGTTTTATCAATGATTTGTCCGTTTCATCACGCTACGCACAAAGTATCCAATCAGCAGTGCGTACATGATAAGGGAAAGCCACTCGGCTGCGTGAGAAAGCGTCCATGAATCGGCCATAAACAAGTCCAGTCCTGCAAACCTGAGCGCCGCACTAACTACACCCATAAGTGCACCACCGGCAATAAAGCCCGATGCCAACAGAGTTCCGTGCTCAACACGAGCAGTATTGGTTGCAGCATCCTTTGACCGGCTGCCAACATACCAGTTAATCAGTCCGCCTACAACAAGCGGAATATTGAGTTGGAACGGAATGAACATACCCAAGGCAAAAGCCAGAGCCGGAATCTTGCAGAAGTTAAGAATCAATGCAATGACTGCGCCTGTAGCATACAGCCACCAGGGAGCACCTGTACCTGACATTAGCGGATCTATAACAGCCGCCATAGCATTTGCCTGCGGAGCCACCAAAGCGTTCTCACCCACAAATCCGTATGTCTTGTTAAGGATAATGAGTACACCACCCACCGTCAGCGCCGAAACCAGAGTACCCAGGAATTTCCAACCCTGCTGAACGGCAGGAGTGGAACCAAGCCAATATCCAATCTTAAGGTCTGTAATGAAACCGCCTGCCATGGAGAGAGCCGTGCACACCACTCCACCCATAATAAGAGCCGATACAATACCGGGAGTTCCCTTAAGACCTACAGCCACCATAATTACCGATGCCAATATCAGAGTCATAAGGGTCATGCCGGATACCGGGTTAGTACCAACTATTGCAATGGCATTGGCTGCTACCGTGGTAAACAGGAATGCAATGATGCCCACAACAAGGATACCAACAACAGCGTGCAGCAGATTAAAGTTCATGACACCCAGATAAAAGAATGCAAATACTGCAACCAACGCCACTATTATACCTATTATAACTATCTTCATAGGAAGGTCGCGTTGGGTGCGCTCCACCTGAACGCCCTGTGCGCCCTTACCGCCCTTCAGTTCACGTCCGGCCAGACTCACGGCACCCTTGATTACAGGCCATGACTTGACAATACCAATAATACCCGCCATTGCAATGCCACCTATGCCTATATGCCGGGCATAGCTTGAAAAGATCTGCTCCGGCTCCATACCGCTCACAGCATCGGTTATTGCAGGATTCAGGGATTGCAGGAATGCATCACCCAGCATAGGCAATACGGGAACTATCACGAACCAGACCACTGCCGAACCGGCAGCAATGATGCAGGCATATTTAAGACCTACAATATATCCCAGGCCCAGTACTGCGGCACCGGTATTTATGCTGAAAACCAGTTTGGCCTTGGTAGCCAGAGCCGATCCCCAAGCGCATACCCTGGTGGAAAAGGTTTCGGTCCAAAGTCCGAAAGTGGAAACAATAAAATCATAAATACCGCCTATTATGCCCGATACCACAAGCGGTTTGGCCTGACCGGCGCCTTTCTGGCCCGATATGAGCACCTGCGTAGTTGCGGTAGCCTCAGGGAATGGATATTTGCCATGCATATCCTTTACAAAATACTTGCGGAACGGAATCAGGAACAGTATACCCAACACTCCGCCAAGCAGTGAACTTATAAACACCTGCATAAAATTCACAGTCATATCGGGATACTTGGCCTGAAGGATATATAGCGCCGGCAAAGTGAATATGGCGCCGGCAACAATCACGCCGGAGCAGGCGCCAATTGACTGTATTATGACATTCTCGCCCAGCGCACCCTTTCGTTTTGCTACACTCGAAACGCCAACGGCAATGATGGCAATAGGTATGGCAGCCTCGAACACCTGCCCCACCTTAAGGCCCAGATATGCCGCAGCAGCCGAAAACAGGACAGCCATAAGCAATCCCCAGCCTACCGACCAGATGTTAGCCTCGGGAAATATCTTATCGGGGGACATGACTGGTTTATATTCCTCACCCTGTTTGAGTTCACGATACGCATTTTCCGGCAGCTCCACCGTTTGTTTGTCCTCTTTTATATCCATAGGAATTGTTTGATTTGTTATATTGATGCGAATATACTAAAAAATTGAGGGGTATATATTAAAAAAAGCACTACTTTTGAAGTACTGATATTCCAATTATACTTACAATAATGATATGAGAAAGAATCTTTTTTCAATTGCCGCAGCCATTATGGCTATGGCAGCAGTGCCAACTCAGGCACAGAATTCGAGAATCGTCGAAGAAGGTGGATCAGGCCCTTATAAGGCAATCATGATGGAAGAGGCCACACTGACAACACACACAATTTTCCGCCCACAGGATCTGAGCAAGTTTGACAAAAAGAATCTGCTTCCGGTCATTGTTTGGGGTAACGGAGGCTGTGCCAACTCTCCCAGCGGCCACATTAATTTCCTGAATGAGGTTGCATCACAGGGATTCCTGATTGTAGCGATAGGTCCCAGCAACTACCAGCAGATTGAGGCTCCGCGTCCCGGTCAGACCGGCGATGTTCCCCGTATGGGTCAAGGCGGCGGCATGCCCGGCGGTATGGGCGGATTTGGAGGCGGTATGCCCCAGATGGGCGGCCAGCGTCCCCAGGGTCAGGGTGCTCCCCAAGGCCAGGGTGGCCAAGGCGGCGGTATGCCCCGTATGGGAATGGGAGGCGGTATGCCACAGATGGGTGGCGGCGGCATGGGCGGTGGAATGTCCATGGGTGACCCTGCCGGTCTTAAGCAGGCTCTTGAGTGGGCAATTGCACAGAATGCTGACAAGAACAGCCCCTACTACCAGAAACTTGACATTGACAACATTGCAGCTGCAGGTATGTCATGCGGTGGTCTGCAGGCACTTCACATGAGTGACGACGCCCGCATCAAGACCATCCTGGTAATGAACAGCGGTTATTTTGGCACCGATGAGAGCGAAGACAAGGCAAGCCTTGCCAAGCTGAAACAAAAGTCAATCATCTGGATCCTGGGCGGTTCAACCGATATTGCATGGGAGAACGGTAACGACGACTTTAAGCGTATGGCAGGCTCAATGCCCGCATGCCTTGTAAGCCTGGACGGCATCGGCCACGGCGGAACATATATGCAGCCCAACGGCGGTGACTACGCAAAGGTAGCAGGCGCATGGCTCAAATGGTGGCTCAAGGGTGACAAGGAGGCCAGCACGATGTTTACAGGTTCCGAGCCCGGCGTAAGCAAGATGGCCGGCTGGACAATTGAACGCAAGAACATAAAATAAGAACCGTCAAACAAGTATTGCTATAAATATGAAACGCGCTCCTCAACCCAAAGGAGCGCGTTTCTTTTATACAAAATGAAAAAAGAAAGAAGTCAAAGTCTAAAGAATGAGTAATATATACGGTCTGCAAGAGCAGTATGTTTACGGTCATACATATAATTCAGGTACTGGAACTGGTCTTTCTCATAATAATATACCAGCTCCTTGTCATTGAGCTTGCTTATACGGGCTCTCTTTTCGACCACCTCCCCTCCGGCAATCTCCTCGTAAAATGTAACAAATCCGTCCTTGTGAAGGGAATATCGGCCTTCCATAGTAACCAGACTGGCCACGGTCAAAGGGGCATCTCCGTACATTACATACGAATCCGGGCTGAGTACAAGATTCCACTTGCGTCTGTTTACAATAGTATCCTTCTGGATCTTCTTGGCGTCACGGTAATATACCGCGTCCGAGAAATACCAGTTTCCTTCAAGTCTGCGTTTCCAATACGCGTAACGCAAATTCTTAATGTAATCAAACAGTTTGTTCATTTTACTTAAATAGGTTTAGCAAACAGACCTTTTTATAAATATCATTGATTACGTCTTTAAAAGCAAACAATCCCTTTTATAAATATCATTGGGTTACTCCTATTCTTTGTCCTTTTATAAATATCATTGTCACGTCTAACGTTGAGACAAAACTACCATCAAAATCAGCCGGATATGTATGAAAATAGTTGGACTTATATAATTTGATTATTTTTATTCATGATTTTGAACAAATTCAAACATGTATAAAAATCTTCAGAATCCCATCTTTATTAGTAACTTTGCCGTATAAACAGCATTAAACATGAGTATTTTAATAGAAAACGGCATTATTCTGCCTATGGACCGTAAAGACGGTGACCAACTATTTTTTCAGGGATGGATAGGTATAGAAAATGACAAAATAACAATTGTAAGCTCCAGCAATGAGCTCAAGGACAAGTTCATTGAAAGCCATAAAACCGATTGCAAGGTGATCAATGCCGCCGGCAAGATTGTAATGCCCGGTCTTATAAACACACATACTCATGTAGCCATGGCCCTTTTGCGCTGCATATCGGACGATGTACCACTTATGGAATGGCTCCAGGAACACATATGGCCAATTGAAGGTAAAATGGCCTACCAGGAGGTATATGACGGAGCAAGACTTGGAATTCTGGAAATGCTCATGGGGGGCACCACCACCTTTGTAGATATGTACCCGTACGAGGAGGCCGTGGCCGATGCAGCAGAGAGTGCCGGCATTCGTGCTCTGGTTAGCCCCTGCCCCATGGATTTCAGGATGGAGCACTTTGAGAATGACTGGCGTCAGGTTCAAAAAAGATTCTCAGACAGCCCACTTATAACAATGTGGATGGGACCTCATGCCATTTACACCTTGTCCGGAGAACATCTGCAACGCTCCATCAGCCTGTCCAAGGAACTTGGCGTAGGCAGCCATGTCCACCTGGCAGAAACACAGACAGAACAAGACAACAGTATGGCTCAATATGGAATGAGTCCTACTGAATATTTTGAGAAAGAAGGTCTGTTCTCAACCAAGACTCTTGCAGCACACTGTGTGGTAATGTCAGACCATGACATTGAGATTCTGGCCAGGAACGGCGTATCTGTGGCCCACAACCCTCAGAGCAACATGAAACTTGCATCAGGAATAGCACCGGTCAAGAAGATGATTGATGCAGGTGTTAATGTAGCTATAGGTACCGACGGCGCCTCATCAAATAATGACCTTGACATGTGGGAGGAGATGCGTACGGCATCCCTGCTCCAGAAAGTGAGCACTCTTGACCCATGCGCCATACCCGCATACACTGCATTGCAGATGGCAACAGTCAACGGAGCCAAGGCAATTGGCCGGGAAGGAGAACTCGGAGTACTTGCTGCAGGCGCGTTGGCCGATATTCTGATCGTAAATATGGAACAACCTCATCTGTATCCGCATACAAACCTGATTTCGGAGCTTGTTTACAGCGCGCATGCATCGGATGTTGAAACCGTAATAGTCAACGGAAAGATTGTTGTTCAGGAGCGCAAGTGCCTATCTATGAACGCCGCAGAGGTCTGCGCTACTGCCCAAAAACAGATTGACACCCTTCTTTCAAAATAAAAAGTTCAAATAGCAGCTAAAAAAGTTGCATTTGCTTTTGGCAGATAAACCCAAAAGCCTTACCTTTGCACCGCTTTCACCAGAAAGTATAGAACTTTGACATATTTCTGGAAATGTTTAATACCTGCGTAAGGTTTCCATACGCACGGAGGCAATTATCGCACAAGCCGAGAGCAGAGGGAAAGTTCACTTTCACTATGCCGAGGCGCGGAGATAATCGCCGCAAATAAATTTTTCCAGAAAAATTTATTTGCGGCAATAGCTCAGTTGGTAGAGCACGACCTTGCCAAGGTCGGGGTCGCGAGTTCGAGTCTCGTTTGCCGCTCAAAAGTAGATCTTTGATTTATTTGGAAATGCCCAGGTGGCGGAATTGGTAGACGCGCACGTTTCAGGTGCGTGTGCCGCGAGGTGTGCAGGTTCGAGTCCTGTTCTGGGCACTTCTCTGGAGA
>CACWIN010000048.1 GCA_902760965.1 uncultured Bacteroidales bacterium
AGATCTTGATAATGATAAGATACGCTGGTGGACAGGGATGGCAAGGGAGAAACGCAACTATCCTATTGCCTATAGTGAAGAGAATGTTCATAAAATACTTACCAGCCTCCATTTAATATCTGATGACGGTAAGGTTTCAAACGCTGCATTATTGCTTTTTGCCAAGGATACCCAGAAATGGTTTGTCACTGCTATTGTAAAGTGTGTACAGTTTTATGGAACTAAGATGCAAAAACCGATGGCCAGCCAACAGGTTTATACAGGAAGTATCTTTGAGGTAGTTGATCAAGCCGTATCATTTGTCATGTCCCATATTGATGCCCGTGTAGGTGAAAGAACTGAATCTGCGCAAGTAGATGTAGAGCATGAGCTACCAATGCAGGCCGTAACAGAAACAATAGTTAATTCATGTGTACACCGGGATTACTTGAGCAATGGTTCTGTTCAAGTTATGCTTTTCAATGATAGGCTTGAAGTTAGAAACCCAGGACGATTACCCAAGGGAATAACCATTGGAATGCTTAGTGGTGAACACACATCGCTACCTGTCAACCCCCTTTTGGCTTACCCTGTATATTTAGCTGGTTATATTGAGCAGGTTGGAACCGGCACTACAGATATTATTGACAAATGTTTGGAATATGGACTTAAAAAACCTGTATTCAGTCAAGGTGCAGATTTTTCTGTTACTATATGGAGAAAAAATCATGAAAAAGCAAGCAATGAAATAGGTAAAGATGGAGGTAATGATATAGGTAATGATGGAGGTAAAGATATAGGTAATGATGGAGGTAAAGATATAGGTAATGATGGAGGTAAAGATGCTTTGCCTGATAGGGGTCCTAATAAAAATGTGCTGAATCTGATAAATGTGATAGGAAAGCAGCAGTTGACCCTAAAACAAATGATGGGAACCATGTCATTAAAATCATCGAGCAGTTTCCATAAGACTTACTTGGATCCAGCAATTAATGATGGATACGTAACAAAATTATACCCTGATAAACCGACTAGCAAAGGACAAGCATATTTACTGACCGAAAGGGGGTTGAAGACCTGGAAGAAAAGCCAAAAAAAATAATTTGGCTACATTCTATAAAAACGGATACCTGATCATTAAATGTGGTTTTAAATAGAGAGAGGCCGACTAAGATTCAGTATTAGCCGGCCTCTCTTGTTGTTAACAGTGAAAAACTACTCGATGATGTACTTGCCTTGGTAGGACTGGCCGGTGGAGAGGGTCAGCTGAAGGTGATACTCTCCGGGATCTGGTGAGGCGGTAATGGCCAGGGTGTTGGTGGCGGCGGCGTCGGACCAGACCTGAGCATCGGCGCTGCGGGTGACTTTGGCGTTGATATAGGTGATGGTGGTGTCGGCATCGATGTACACTACTCCGTCCTGAAAGTAACAGTCCGGTGCCTGTGCGGCGCTGCGGGGGCCGGGATTGGGAAATGGATTGGGTGCCGGTGTGATGGGGATGGGGATGGGCTCATCGGGGACGAGACGCGGACGGATGACTATGAGGGGCAGGTTTAAGGGCTCATCGGAACCGGGCGGGATTGTACCGCCGCCTTCTCCGCCATCCTGGGCGAATGTGTTGATTGATAAACTGGGCATGATAGCCAATGCGATCACTAAGAGTTTTTTCATGTTGAGTTTCATGATAATAATGGTTTTAGATTAACAATACAAATGTAGTGATTTATTCGGGGAATGGCAAGAATGTGGGGAATTATTGTCTATGTGAAATACTAAATGCACATTTTAGGGCGTTATGTGTAAAATAATTGTGAGAATGCTTGCATTTGGGGATTTCGTGTTGTAAATTTGTGGGTGTAAGGAATTACAAAAATCGGACATAAAAGATCTGATACCATGAAAACACGCACTTCAATTGCATTTGAGGCTTTAACGGGCACTGCGGGCAATGTTACTGCCCGCAGTACCCGTTTTGGGACGGTGCTCAGCGGACGCTGCCGGCAGCCGCGGAAGGTTACTCCGGAGCAGAAGGACCAGCGGGCTTTGTTTGGGCGCGTGGGCCGGAGCTTTAAGAGGCTGACTCCTGAGCAGATTACTGCTTGGGCTGCTTTTGCCGGGGCGCATGGGTTCGGGTCACGGATGCGGACTCAGAGTCCGGCGGTGAATGCTTACGTTACGCTGAACTGCAACCGGGCGCTGCTTGGACTGGACCTGCTGGAGGTTCCACCCACTGAGCTGCCTGCCATTCCATCCGTACAGTACCATAATATTATAGTAACCCCCAACCTGATTCAATTCAGCCGACTCCTCAATCCGGGAGCAGGTTACAGGCTTTCAGTTAGAATGAGCCCGGCCGCCAGCCAAGGCAAGACTTACGGCGGTGGACTGCCGGTTCTGATTGATGCGGGGTTTATTCCGGAGCGGACGTTTGCCGATATCACTCAGGTTTATGTGGACAGACTTACTGTGAAGCCCGTTGTGGGCAGCAAGTATTTTGTGGAGGTTAGCTGGATGAGTGTGGCCACCGGATTGGCCGGGCCCACGCGGACGGACAGCAGGATTTGCCAGAAGGATTTAAGCGGTGGGGATAGTTTTGTTATTACGCCTCCGCAACCATTTTAACTATGGGTATTATGAGCTCAAGATATACCAAGAGAAAAACAAACTTATTAATCAACCATTTAAAACATTTACTACTATGAAGTATGCACCTTCTATTGCATTTGAGGAGATGAGTGGTAGCGCCAAGGGCGTGACTGCTGCTAAGGCCAAGGGCCGCAAGTATCTCCGTAACCGCGGTTATGGTAAGAAGACCAGCACCGCCAGTCAGAGTACCGTTAAGGGTATCTTTAAGCAGCTCAGTCAGAGCTGGAAGAACCTGACCACTGCTCAGATCAGTGCCTGGAACAACCTGGCTCAGAGTCAGGCCGGCCGCTCTATCCTGGGTAATGCTGCCAAGATTAGCGGTCTTAACCTTTACCAGAGGCTGAACTTCTGGATTATCCGCTGCGGCGGTAATGCTGTGGCTAATCCTCCTGCCCTGGTGGGCGTGGATGCTCCGGCTGCCTGCACTGTTCAGCTGACTGAGCAGGAGTTCAAGTTTGGACTTATCAGCATCCCTGAGAATGTGGCTAACCTGCGCCTGGTTATTGAGGCATCAGCTCCTACCAGCCGTGGTGTTAGCAATGCGTTTGACAAGGCCTCAGCATTTGCTGACCCGTTCAGCGTGGTGGCCGGTGCTATGGACATCAAGGCTGCTTATGACAATAAGTACGGAGCACCCAGTGCAGGCCGCACCAAGATCTTCCTCCGCTACTTCTTTGTCAATGCGGTTACTGGTGAGAAGAGTGCCGACATCCTTAAGGAGGTGGAACTGGGTCAGACTAATGATCCTTTCAACGAGGGCCAGCAGAACCTTGGTGGCGGCGGTAACAACGGTGGCGGCAATCCCGGCGATGTTAACGACGAAGGTTAACCCTCCACGTGAATCAACACAGTAACCCTTTAGGGGAAAGTCCTCGGCAGAGATGAGTCCCTGCCGGGGATTTTTGTTTCACTATTAATACGTACTATTATGAGATACAAACCATCTATTGCATTTGACAGGATGTCGGGGAGCGCTAAGGGCGTGACGGCATCCAGTAACAAGGGTGCGATTTTTATTCGCACCCGGGGGCACGGTACCAAGAAGCGTACCGCGGACCAGTCTGTTATAAAGAGTATCTTCCGGCTGCTTACACAGAGCTGGAAGAACTTGAGTGCTGAGCAAATCCAGGCTTGGAACCAGGCGGCCAAGAGTCAGAGCGGCCGCAGGGTTCTGGGTCAGAAGGCTCAGCTGACAGGTTCCAATTTGTATTTGAGATTGAACTTTTGGGTGGTGCGCTGCGGCGGGCAGGCTCTGAGCTTGCCACCTACTCTGACTGGTATTGAGCAGCCGGCGGTGGCTGCGGCGGCTATTAGTGACGGCAGTTTTATGTTCCGATTGGGTAGCGTTCCGGAAGGGGCTGATGGGCTTAGGCTGGTGGTTATGGCCACGGGGCCTCAGACCGTGGGGACTGTTACCGGCGTGGGCCGCGGGAGTACTTTCTGTGAGCCTTTGGTGCCTGCTGTTGGGGCTATAAACTTACTGCAGGCGTATGCCGGCAAGTTTGGGATGCCTAATGTGGGGAAGCCTAAGGTTTTCCTTAGGTACTTCTATGTGAATCCGGCTACTGGTGAGAAGAGCGGTGAGCAGCTTATCCAGGCGTTCTACAGCACTACAGAGCCTATACTGTACCGTCTAGACGTGGGCAACCCGGATCCTACCATGGGTACGGTTAATCACTTTGGCCATATGGAGTATCCTGAGGGCAGCACGGTAACGCTGCGGGCTACAGCTACGCAGAACTATACCTTCCTGCGCTGGAGTGACGGTAGCACTCTGAACCCGAGGAACCTTACCATGGACCGCGACTATGTTCTGGAGCCGGTGTTTGTTTATGACCAGCATTACAGGCTGACTGCTAATGTAAACCCCACATACCGTGGCCAGGTTAACGGACGTGGTATGTACCGTCCGGGCGAAACTGCACACCTGGTTGCAGAGCCGTCTAACGGCTGGGAGTTTGACCACTGGGAGGATGAGCCGGATAACCACAATCCGGAGCGTGATGTGGTGATGAACAGCGATGTTTCACTCACGGCTGTGTTTGTGGCCATACGTAGCAGCTATGACCTGTTCTGGAACGCTAATGTTTACGGATTTGGCAACATAGTGAGCGAGAATGATGTTGACTGCGGCACGTTTGACCGCGGTGAGGAAGTGGTGCTTACTGCAGTACCGGCCGGCGACAACTATGAGTTTGTGCGCTGGAGTGACGGTAATACTGCCAACCCGCGTACTCTTGTGGCCAACCGTGACTATGATATCATTGCTGAGTTCCGCCACAAGACGGAAACGAGGCAGATAGTAGTGGACACCTACTATGGTGAGACTACCGGTAGCGGAACTTACCATTTGGGTGAGTTGGTAGAAATCTCTGCTACTCCTGCTGAAGGATTCCACTTTGTACGGTGGGATGATGATCCTGATGAGCATTCACTGGTACGCCGCTTCTATCTGGACCGCTACACACAAAGGTTCTACGAGGCCATCATGGAGAGCGATGCTACCTACCACATCCGGGCGGTTTGCGAGCCTGAAGAGGCCGGTACCGTAACGGGGTGCGTGGAGGCAGCCCACTATGAGGACAGCGTGGAGCTGGATGTTACACCTGCTCCGGGCTGGCGTATTGTGGAATGGAGCGATGACCGGCACTTTGACGGTGACCACAGGGACATTGACGTTTATGAGGATTTGGACCTGGTGGTTTATCTGGAGGAAATTGAGCCGGATGAGAACTGACGACAGGCCCTTGAATGAAAAACCGCTGATGAAACGCTTATGCATATTCATCAGCGGTTTTCTCATTAAACTATCTGGTGGCAACTACCCCAAAGAAAAAACTATATTATTTGGAGAAGTGAGCTTGTTATGGCTCAAGAATTACAGAAAACTCTTCATATTTATTCTTTCTTCAAGGCTTCGGCGGGATTGGTGCGGGCAGAGCGGATTACCTGCCAGATCACAGATATGAGAGCTATCATAACTGAAAGGATAACCGATACCACGAATATCCACCAATAGTTTTCCAGTTTCCAGATGAACTGCTCCAGATAGATTCCTGCAGCCCATACGGCTATGGGGATTCCTATCACGCAGGCTATGCCTACCAGAATCATGTATTCACGGATGCTGCGCAGGGATTCGGAGCCTACTGTACCGCCAAAAACCTTCCTTATGGCTATCTCATTTGAATGGATGTCAGAGTAGTAGGTACTCATGGCCACCAGTCCCAGCAAAGAGATAAGTACGGCAAGCAGCATAAAGAGTTCTACCATCCTCATGTTATTACGCGCAGGCTTCAGGCCGTCAAGGAAATTGTCCTCTAAATAGGTACTGGCCTGGACAATGGAGACCTCATCTTCATCCCATTCATCAAACACCTTCATTATGGCTTTACGTGCCTCATTGTGGTCACCCTGGGTCTTTATGAGTAGGCCCATCTCCATCAGGAATCTCTCATCATTCGTATCTATTATACTTATAATGGCATTACCCTCCTGGCCAGTGTTTGTATTCCGCATAGGGAAATCCTTGAACACACCCAATAACTCATTGCAGTATTTGGTGCGTTTGGATAAAACCGGTATCTCGTGGTAGTCATCATCAAAACCGCTTGCCTTAAAAGACGTTTCGCTGAACCACACGTTACCGGTAGCAGGAAGGCCATAGTCCTTCAGTATAGGGATTTCAAGAATACCCATAGAAACTGTGTCCATCCTGTATGTACGGTATATTATCTCCTCACCAGTACGGGTTTCTGAGACTTGGCCTCCCACATTGAATCCGGGTGCTCCATAACTGTAGCCCACCTCTTTCACGCACGGCAATGCCAGAAGGTTCTGCTTAAGCACATTCTTATCCATAGGAGCCATAGGCCGGATATAGAAACAGTCCTTTATATTGCAGTTCATAGGTCTGTCCAATGAATGACGGTACTGGGCCTTCATTGTGATAGCCAACGCTACCAGAACTACCGAGAACACATTCTGAATCACTATGAACACTTTGCTCAGAGTCTTGCGGCTGCTCAGTCTGAACGCACCTTTGGCCGTATCAATAGGTTTGAAGCGTCTGGCCACCAATGCAGGGAACAATCCGGACAGAGTGCCTACAACAATTGTAAAAGCAATGAATACCAACAGATACGGCAATGTCACATAGACCCTGATTGGTACATCCGGATTGTTTATAAGCGAATTCATTGCCGGTGTAATGGCAATGGCCAACAGCACTGCCATCAGGAAACAAACTGCAGTGAAAGCTACAGACTCTACAATATATTTCAGTATGATGCCGCCCCCGGTTGAACCCAGAAGCTGGCGTGTGGCCATCTCCTTGGCACGTTTTCCAGTAAGGGCAAGATTCAGGTTTATGTAATTCAGTATGGCCGAAATCAAAAGGACCAAGCCCACAAGTGAGAGAATCTTCATGGTCCGCACATCGCCCGAATTGAATCCGGTCTCATAGACTGACTTGTTCTCTTTCAGGAACATCTCATCCTGTCTTGTGATTTCAAGACCATCAATCAGACCCGATTTCTTGTAGAAGTTGGGGTAAATATCAAGACAGATGGCATCCACCTTGTCATACAGATCCTGTCTGTCGGTTCCCGGCATTACACGCGCAAAGGTTATCACTGAACCATAATGGTCAAACGGATCCTTGGTACAGTAGTCAAACCAGGAATGTTTCAAGCAAAGGACAATATCCATATTCTTGAAAAGCGTCCTGTCCAGGTCAGCCAGTATGCCCGATACTGTCAATACATCGTATCTGGTCCCTATAAACCCCAACTCTGACCCCACTGTCAGTGAATGTGTGCGTGCAAAAGACTCACTGACCAGACACATCGAGACTGATTCCAACGCATCGGCATTGCCCTCAACAATACGGAACTCTGGGAATAATTCAAGCATTCCCTTGTCCATGCCGCAGATGCTCACATGAGAGCGGGTATCATCAGGAAAATCAACACTCGCTTCACTTTCAGTTATGTATGCGCCTACCTGTTCAACTTCCGGCACACGCTGCTTAAGTACATCGGTAAAGCCGTAGGTGAGCCCGTATGAGCCTGGCCGTCCGAATGTGTATATGCGTTCCCTGTCAGGATTCTGCCTGCTTACAGCTATCTGTTGAGCAGTATATATACCTATTATTATCACGAAAGCCAGACTCACGGTAAGCCCCACCGCCTCAATAGTTGTGTAGAGCTTGTTGCGGCTCAGGAATTTAAGATAACTCTTCATATTTATTCTTTTTTCAATTCAGTTGCGGGATTGGTGCGTGCAGAGCGGATTACCTGCCAGATTACTGAGGCAAAAGCTATTGCCAGCGATATTATGGTGGCGACTGCAAACACCCAGCCGTAGCCTTCTATTCTGTAGGCAAAGCGCTGCAGATATAGGTGGGCGGACCAGATGGCTAACGGCACACCTATGGCGCAGGCTACTCCTGCCAGAACCATATAGAACTTGACATTACGCCAGGTTTCTTGTGTGACATCAGCCCCGAAGACCTTGCGCAGTGCAATCTGCCTGGTGTTCTCATCGGCAAAGTATGTGCTCATGGCTAGCAGGCCCAGCAGGGCAATGATAACAGAGAGTACGGTAAACAGTTCCACAAGCCGGATGGTACGCAACACAGAATCTAACTGTTTCCTATTGAGATCACGCATAAAGCCGTATGACCAGGGTTCTTCTTCGACTCCGGAGGTTTCAAGCCGGTATTCACGATATGCCTTCAGAATCTGGTCACTGTAAGACGGATCCTCGCCGGTTGTGCCAATTAAAAAACAATTGGCATATTGCATTACCTCTGAACGGGCTACTATTACAGCACCATTGGGGTTGTCCTCACTGTTTGCAACAGACTTTGACGGGAAATCGGCTACTATTCCGCCTATATACTCTGGTCGAGAGCCGTTCATCATTATTCTGCGTGGAAACACAGTTGTGGTGTCCGATACTCCCGCCATATTGAAAGCGGACTGACTCATCCAAAGTGAATTTATAAGGGGATGACCAAAGTCATCCTGCACCTCCAGTCCCATGAGCTGGAAATAAACCGAGTCGCACATGATAATGGGCATGTGAAGGTAGTGCTCATCATCAATCTTGATACTCATGGTCATATTTATCATGCCCGGTAGGCCACGACCCACACCTGAGCTGGTTACAAACGGAAGCTGTTCAACTTTATCCTTGAACAGTTTTGCCATATCATAGTCACGAGCCGCATAACCTATATAGAACAGGTTATCCACTGCCGCATGTGTGGGACGGTTAAGCATGTGGCGCATCTGCACCTCCATGAGCAGCGACATTGCAATCAGGAATACCGAAAGGACATTCTGTACCACTATAAAGATACGGCTTAAAACCATCTTGTTCCGGCGGCGCAGGGTTCCTTTTATCACATCAATTGGTTCAAAGCGAGAAGCCGCAAAAGCCGGAAGCAGTCCGCAGGCTGTACCCAGAAACAGGATACCACCTATATAGGCAATAATATATCCAGGCGTCATCATGATTGAAAGCTTCACGCTTGTCTCGCCTATACCTTCTGCAACCTTTTTTGTTGATACAAGTTCATCAACCATTGGTGCCAGCAGATATGCCAGCAGCAACGCCACAGCAAAACAAACTGCAGTGAAAGCCACAGATTCCGCAATGTATTTCCACAGGATAGCACCACGCTCCGCTCCCAAGAGTCTGCGGGTGGCCATCTCCTTGGAGCGTTTACCTGTCAGGGCCAGACTCAGGTTCACATAGTTGAATATGGCTGACAACAGAAGCAGCAGCACAACAACAGTCAGAAGTTTAAGCATCTGCCTGTTACCGCTGTGGATTAAACTACCGCCATTGGGATAGAAGAAAAAAGCCTCATCGGTACGGTATGCTTGCCATTTGTCTACATTCTCAGGCTGCCATGTGGAATCATAGTTCTTATGAAGCAGCGCCTTTACTTTGGCATTAGCATCGGTCAAATTGACATCATCACGCAAGAGATACCAGGTTAAGTAATTGCCTATGCTGTTAAAATCCTTGCTCTCATTTGCGCCCCAGCTGTCTGATATGTTAAAGATTATATCAAATGGCATGAACAGTGAGCGGTCTGAACAGGAAAACACGCCCTTGATAGTTCTTTCTGATTCATTTACCTTTAACGTACTGCCCACCAGACCATTTCCATCTTTTGCTATACGACGCGCTAAGGATTCACTAATCAGGATGTCTTTATTTCCCACGAAATCACTTGCACTCCCTTCAATAAAGCGGTAGTGCGGAAACACCTTGAAGAAGTCTGCATCGGCCTCTATGCCACTACTGTTGAACGTATCCCCATCCATATCAATGACAGGTTGCCACATTAAAGCTAAATGTGTCACGGCCTCCACCTCAGGGATATTCAACTCTATCTCCTCCTTGTCCCAGTATGTAAGCCCAAGCGTTCGCTCGCTGCCAAGCACAAATGTCCGCTTCCAATTGGGCGACCCATGCGCAACCTGGTACTGTTGCACCACGTAACTACCTATAAGGATTACGAACGCCAGGCTCACAGCCAGACCCACCGCCTCGATGGCAGTGTACAGCTTGTTTCGGGACAGGAATTTAAGGTAACTTTTCATACAGGTTGTTAAAGCTCGTTCTTAACGTCCGATACTATGCGGCCGTCAAACAGGTCGATGGTGCGCTGGGCCATAGCGGCATCCTTCTGGGAGTGGGTCACCATCACGATTGTCGTGCCGTCGTCATTAAGTTCACGCAGCAGGTTCATAACCTCGCGACCGTTCTTGGAGTCCAGGTTACCGGTGGGCTCATCGGCCAGTATCAGCTTGGGGCCGGCCACAACCGCACGTGCTATTGCCACACGCTGCTGCTGACCGCCGGAAAGCTGCTGCGGGAAATGCTGTGCGCGGTGGCTTATAGCCATACGTTTCATTATCTCCGTCACGCGGCGTTTGCGCTCCGATGCACTTATGTTCAGGTACTTGAGCGGCAGTTCAATGTTGTCATAAACATTAAGCTCATCAATCAGATTGAAGCTCTGGAAAACAAAGCCTATGTTTCCCTTACGGAAACGGGTGCGCTCTTTCTCCTTAAGCGTGGAAACCTCTGTACCAAGCAACTCGTATGATCCCGATGTGGGATTGTCAAGCAGTCCCAGGATATTAAGCAGAGTGGATTTGCCGCAGCCCGACGGGCCCATTACCGCCACGAACTCACCATCCTTGATTTCAAACGATACTCCGTTAAGCGCGGTTGTCTCAATCTCTTCCATGCGGAAGACCTTACTCAGATTTGTTACCTTAATCATGTCTGTATTTGTTTTATGTTTGTTTTTGTCTTCACTTATCTGTTTATTCTTTCTGTAATGCCTCGGCGGGGTTTGCATTGGCCGCTTTCCAGCTTTGGAGTGTAACTACAGTTACGGTAATAGCTGCAACAACCAGCAGCGCTACGATGAATATCCACACATGTATTGGAGCTTGATAGGCAAAACCCTTTCGCCAAACAGTCATCAGCCAATATGCTACGGGGGCTGCTATCACGAAACTTGCACCAGCCATAATGAGGTATTTCTTGTTGATCATCTTCAAGATGCTGCCTACCGTAGCGCCGTTGACGCGCCGCACGGCAATCTCTTTGCGGAGGAACTGCGTCTCAAAGAACACCAGGCCGATGATGCCGATGATGGCAATCAGCAGGGCCACGAAGGAGGCGATGGTGATCAGCTTTCCGAGCGACTGCTCGCTCTGGTACATATTTTCGATCCATTCATCCAGATGACGCACACTTACCTGGTCCGGCTCGCGGCTAGGGTCGAAGGCACAGACCGCTTCTTTGATATAATTGGAGATTTCCTTGAAGTCGCTCTCTGGAGCCGTCTTGACATACATCACGCCGAAGTCTCTCCACTGTGTCTTACCCCAGATCAAAAGTACAAGAGGCCCCATCGCATGCTGCAGGCTTTTGAAGTTGAAATCTTTTACGATACCCACAATCTCAGTATTGTCCACATGGCCGCCAACCAGGCTCCCAACGTGGTACTGAGGAAACATATTGATAAAAGTCTCATTGGCTATATATACCCCTGCATCACTTTCGTTGTCTGATTCGCGAAAATCCCGACCATCAACAATCTGAAGGTCGAAGAATCTCACAAAGTCTTCCGTTACAGGGAGCACCTCCATAAAAATCTGCTCACCATCATCTCCGGTACGTCCCCAGCCCATCTTCTGGTCTGAAACGATGAGGTTGTCGGAAAAAGTAACATCCATGATGGATGGATTCTGCAATAATTTGTCTTTCAGTGGTTTGTGCGCCGCACCGGCAGAATAGCCGCACCATACCTGCAGGATATTCTCCTGCGGGAAGCCCATGTCTTTGCTCATCATGAACTTTGTCTGCACATGAACATACAGCGCCATCAGGATGAAAATGAACGACAATACGAACTGAAAGCCCACCAGGACATTGCGCAGCATCTTTCCCTTCACGCTCATTGCGTAAGACCCTTTCAGCACAAGCGCAGTGGGCTGGGCCGTGGAATAGAGCGCCGGAGCGATACCGGCGACCACGGCAGAGAAAAGTGCGATGCCGAGCATCAGAATCAGGATGCCGGTATTATCCTTCAGAGCGATACTATCTGAGACATGCGATGCCCAGGACGTTCCTGCGATGACATGCATGATGAGAGCAGCAATGGCAAAGGCCACCGAAGCAATCAATCCGGCGTGAATCAGCTGGCGTCCAATTAAAGAACCGCGGCCTTCTCCCAGCACCTTGCGGGTGTTGATGTTCTTGATGCGGAAAGGAATCTCCGCGAAAGCGAAGTTGATGAAATTGATAATGGCGATGAGGATCAGCAGGATGGCAATCGCGGCCAGCGTAACGGTAATGGCTTTGTTGGCGCTTGCAATATTGGCCCTCACATCCCTTTCGAAGTGAGCTTCGTGTATTTGGGAAATCCTGAATCCGTTGCGGTATTCGGCCCGGGTTTCTTCATCGGATGATATGTATTCCCCGAGAGCCATATATATCGCGTCCTCTGTCTCCTTGGCCATGAACGGGTCCTTCAATTTCAGATAGGCGGCATAGGACCATTCACTGAAGTTATCAAGATCGTTATCTCCCAAGGCCAGGAGCATGCCGATATGCGCACTGAAATTTCGCGGAGTGTTCCTGAAGACACCGATGATGCGTCGGGACCCGTCGCTTCCGTTTTCCAGGATCTTTCCGATAGCACTCTCCTCGCCGAATATCATTTTTGCAAAGGCTTCGTTGAGCACACACGTCCGGGCTGCGTCAAACTCCTTGGCCGATCCTTCCACCCATTCCACCGGGAAGACTGAGAAAAAAGAGGAATCCACGCAGGCCATTGGGATGGTGATGGGGCTTTCCCGGTCTCCTTCCTTGTACAGCACGTCATCTCCTAAAGGTTTCCAGGTGCACACGGCCTCAATATTCGGGCTGGCATCACGAGTCATTTCAATAAACGGCCTGCCTATGTAGGTGCTAAACAGCCCATGATCCATCCAATTGTTCTCCAGGCGGAACACCTGCCCGTGTCCTTCAAAGTTGGCGTCATAGGTCGTATCCCAACGCACCTGCACCATCAGGATCATCGCCGCCGCAAAAGCGACGCTCATTCCCAGGATATTGATCAGCGTGGAAACGCCTGTCTTTCTGAATACTTTCATAATTTAAAATACCAATACATCACTATCACCGAATGTGTCATATCCGGAGGTTATCACTTTCTCACCAGGCTGCAGGCCTTCAAGCACCTCGTAGTACTGCGGGTTTTGGCGGCCTATGCGTATCTCTCTCTTGACGGCCTTGGTGCCATCCTTGTTAACCACATATATCCACTTTCCGCCGGTCTTCTGGTAGAAGGTACCGCGCGGTATGATTACAGCCTCTTCGGGCTGGCCCAGCTGGAGGTTCAGGTAGTAGGTCTGGCCGGCGCGGATGTTATCGGGTTGCTGGCCGGAGAACTTGAAATCAGCCTTGAACTTGCCGTCACGTACCTCAGGGTAGACCTTGCGGATTACTGTTGAATAGGTATCGCCCTGACGCTCAAAAGTAGCCTCAAGACCTGAAACCACACGGTCTATGTAGTGCTCGTCAATCTGGGCCTCTACCTTATATACACCTACGCTGTTTATCTGGCCTATCTTGGTGCCGCTGGCTATGCTTTGGCCAAGCACTACATCAAGCAGGCCAAGCTCTCCGTCTATGGGAGCTTTTACTATCAGGTTGCTCTTGCGCTTGCGTATCATCTGCATATTGAGCTGCATGTTCTCCAGAGACTCTTCCATTCGGTCTATCTGTGTGCCGCGGAATAGGCTGTCCTGACGCGAGCGCTCATCTATAAGTTCATATTTCTGCTGTGCCAGGCGGTAATCCTCTTCGGCCTTAAGATACTCCTCACGGGCAATGAGCTTATCCTCATAAAGCGATTTCTGCTGCTCGTAAGCACGGCGCAGACGATCCACCTGCGTGCCGTATTCCAACTGGTTCTGGCGCACGTCAAGTTTCTGCTGTTCCATCTGTATCTGTGTGTTGCGCAGTATGTTCTCCTTCTCGGCAAGCTCTGCCTCAGAGTTAAGAATCTGCAGGTCAAGGTTGTCATTGGAGAGAACCAGTATGGCATCGCCGGCCTTGACTGGTGAGCCCTCCTCAATGAGTATCTCCTGTACTATACCGCCCTCCTGGGGGCTGAGTTGTATGGTGGTCATGGGCTGTACGCGACCGCTTATGCGGATGTAGTCATTGAACTCACCCTTACGTGCTTGGGATATGGTAACAGTATCCTTTGATATGCGCAGTGTCTTGTCATTGGGGCGTGCAATCAGGTAGATGATAAACGCCACAAACAGGGCGCCCAGCCAGTACGGCAGCGCTCTCTTAGTGAAAGCGGCCCCGAAACCTTTCTTACGTTCTATTATCCTGTCCATATTGTGTTGTTTTTATCTTACTATTTATTCTGGTCAATATAATCAACGCCCTCATAATATCTTACTACACTCTGTTTGATGAGCAGTTTGAAAAGAGAGTTCATGAGGTCGGCCTTAGACTTGAGCAATGCATCATTTATAGCCCTGAACTCAAGCTGCGACACCAGCCCCTGCTCAAGTTTCTTAAGGTTCAGGCGGTAGGCCTCCTCCTGAATGTCAGCCTTACCGGCAGCCTG
>CACWIN010000049.1 GCA_902760965.1 uncultured Bacteroidales bacterium
AGATTATTGAGAACAGTCTTAAACAAAACGGTCTCTCGCCTTTGGCAATTGCCAGCATAGGCACTATTGAACTTAAAAAGGATGAACCTCTGTTGAGTTCATTGCAGAGCCGCTGGCCCTGGGCCGGGACAAACATCTGGTCGGCATCGGACCTGAAAGGAATAGAAGTACCCAATCCGTCGGAAAAGGCTTTTAAAGTTACCGGAGTCTATGGCGTCGCCGAAGGGGCGGCTCTACGTTCAAGTAGTGATGGAATTCTGCTTATTGAAAAGCAGAAGGGCCGACTTTCTGAGGGCAATGATTTCACTTTTGCCGTTTCAATTGACGGCAGGCTGATGCGCGGCGGATTCATAGAAATAGTAGGTGCCGGTCCGGGAGATCCGGAACTTGTATCGGTACGAGGTAAGCGTCTGCTGGAGCGTGCCGATTTGATCCTCTATGCCGGAAGCCTAGTACCCAAAGAACTGACATATTATGCCAAACCTGGTGCAACGGTACGGAGTTCGGCCGATATGGACCTTGAGGAGCAGTTTGCCCTGATGAAAGAGTTCTATGACAAGGACCTTTTTGTGGTACGTCTGCACACAGGTGACCCCTGCATATACGGAGCAATCCAGGAGCAGATGGCGTTCTTTGACAAATACGGAATGCGTTATCATATTACCCCGGGCATATCATCGTTCCAGGCAGCTGCCGCAGCATATGCCAGAGAAGGAGCAATTGCACAAACTTGCGCAGTCACAGAGCACCATGTGCATATACCTTAGTGCCGCAATAGTTGAGCAGGTGCAAGAGGAACTGTTGCAAGCCTATCCGCCAGAGACTCCGGTTGCAGCCTGCTACAAACTCACCTGGAAAGAGGAGCGCATTTACCGCGGTCAGCTAAAGGACTTGGCCAAGATAGTTCGAGAAAACAATCTGACTCTCACCACCCTGCTCGTGGTTGGCGATGCCATAGACAACCGCCAGGGTTTGTCCCGCCTGTACGCCCACGAGTTCAAACATATGTTCCGCAAATGATTCTGATTCTGGGAGGAACTACCGAGGGCCGTATGGCCGTTAAGGTGGCCGATGCATCCGGCCGCCAGTTCTGGTATTCCACCCGTGGTGACTTGCAGAAGGTTGAGAGCCATAACGGCGTTCACGTAACCGGCGCAATGGATACTGATGCCATGACCGCATTCTGTCGTGAGCATGAAATCAAGTTGATAGTTGATGCAGCCCACCCCTTTGCTTCGCGTCTCCACATTACAGTCAGTGAGGTTAGCCAAACGCTTTCCATCCCTGTGGTCCGATACGAACGCACCTACCCTGAACATACTGATGACATAATCTGGTGCAAGGATTATGCCGATGCCATAAAGCGCTTGGAGCAAGCCGGCGCAGAGAGCCTACTGGCACTTACCGGCGTGCAGACAATCCCTGCCCTAAAGGATTATTGGTTAAAACATAAATGCATATTCCGTGTGCTGGACCGTGAAGGTTCTGTGGAACTTGCCCGCAATGCCGGTTTTAATCCGGATAATCTTGTTTTCTACGGAAACGGCTCGGATCTGGAACTAATGCGTGAGATAAAACCCCAGGCAGTAATAACCAAAGAGAGCGGTCTTTCTGGCGGTTTTACTGAAAAAGCAGCTGCTGCATGTGAACTTGGTATCCCGTTGTATGCAGTATGCCGCCCGCAACTTCCCGACGGTTTCATAAATGTTACCGGAGAGCACGGACTGCGTAAGGAAATAGAACGGCTTGTGCCGGGATTCTATGAACTCCGTACAGGATTCACTACCGGAGCTTGTGCGACTGCTGCTGCAAAAGCCGCCTTGACAGCCCTACTAAGCGGTGAGGAACAGACTCGGATACGTTTCAGCATCCCTAACGGTGAGACCTTTACCCTACCCGTCCAAGACTGTCAGATTAGTAAGGATTGGGCGCAGGCATCGGTAGTAAAGGATGCTGGCGATGATCCTGATGTCACAAACGGTTGCACGGTATGCGTAAAAGTTGCTTTGAGCCATGAGCCTGGTGTACATTTCCTGCAAGGTGAAGGTGTGGGACGCATCACACTGCCTGGCATCGGTCTGGAGGTTGGCGAGCCCGCGGTCAATCCCGTTCCGCGGCGAATGATTGTTCAGGAGCTAACGGCTTTATATGAAGGCGGATTGGACGTGACAGTATCGGTTCCCGGTGGCGAAGAACTGGCCAAGAAAACTTTCAACCCAAAACTTGGAATAGTTGACGGAATATCAATCATAGGCACATTGGGAGTGGTTCGGCCGTTCTCGGATGAGGCGTTTGTAGAGGCCATACGCCGTGAGATTGAGGTAGCAAAGGCTATCGGTACAACGCGTCTGGTAATCAATTCCGGTGCCCGCAGCGAGCGTTTTGTAAAGGCGCTTTATCCTGATCTGCCAGCTCAAGCATTCGTGCATTACGGCAACTATATTGGCGATACCATCAAGATTGCCGGGGAACTTGGATTCAGTGAGGTAACTATGGGTCTCATGATAGGAAAGGCTGTGAAACTGGCCGCCGGAATGCTTGATACCCATAGCCGTGAAGGTGTGATGGACAAGAAATTCATACGCAAGATGGCTCGTGAGGCCGGCTGCCCTTGGCGCACCCGTCGTGCCATCGGCCATATTACTCTGGCCCGAGAACTTTGGACATTGATACCTGAGAAGTATCTGCTATCATTCTGCTCCACAGTAATCCGTTACTGTCATACGCATTGTGATGCCCTGCTTACGTCAGGTTTCCTCACTATTCTACTCATAAGTGAAGAAGGTAAAATATATTGATAATGAAGAAGATAATTGTCATAACAGGTGGAGAGAGGTCAGGCAAGAGCAGTCGTGCCGAGCAGATTGCGCTGTCACTGTCCTCAAACCCTGTCTATATGGCCACAGCCCGTGTCTGGGATGATGAATTCCGCGAGCGCGTACGTCAGCATCAGCTGCGACGCGGGCCGGAGTGGACAAACATTGAGGAGGAACTGGAGCTGAGCCTTTACGATATCAGCGGCCGCGTAGTTTTGATTGATTGCGTTACGCTGTGGTGCACCAACTTCTTCTACCGCGACCAGAAAAAAGCTGAGCAGGACAACACCTGGGTGAGCCAATGTCTGGATGATATCAAGATAGAGTTTGACCGCTTTACAGCCCAGGATGCCACATTCATATTCGTGACCAATGAGATAGGTATGGGTGGTGTATCGTCCAATACTCTCCAGCGCCGCTTTACCGACCTTCAGGGTTGGGTAAACCAATATATTGCCAGCAAAGCCGATGAGGTAACCCTAATGGTCAGCGGCATTCCCCTTAGAATAAAATAACGCACTGCAAGGCAGCCAACGCCAATGCCAACGCCAAAGTAAAAATGAAGCAATTCAACATACAGAAACTCAACGACCTGAACTTTCAGGCGCAAGTTTGGGACAAAATAGACAACCTGACCAAGCCCAAAGGTGCCCTTGGCCGTCTGGAATCACTTGCCGCGCAGATATGCATGATACAGCATACCCTTAGCCCGGAGCTCAGAACACCCTATAACATACTCTTTGCGGCCGACCACGGAGTGCTGGTGCAAGGCGTGAGCGTATCGCCCAAGGAGGTAACCTGGCAGCAGTCATACCATTTCCTTGAGGGCGGTGCCGGAATCAGTTTCCTGTGCCGTCAGCACGGATTCCGCCTGATGGTTGTGGATGCAGGCATTGACCATGATATGGACTACAGCAGCGGAATCATCAACATGAAGGTGCGCAAAGGCACACGTGATTTCTCTGTTGAGGCGGCAATGACACAGCAGGAACTTGAGTTGGCTATGGAGCGTGGATCAGAGTGCGTTGACAAAGTATATGCTGATGGCTGCAACATAATCAGCTTTGGTGAGATGGGATGCGGCAACACATCGGCCTCATCAATATGGATGTCATTGCTGGCCGGTATTCCGCTGGACAAGTGCATCGGTGCGGGAGCCGGTCTGGATAAAGGCGGAGTGAGCCACAAGTATGAGGTCCTGAAACACTCCATTGAGATATATCCCGGCCAGCACACAACGCTGGAGATTATGGCCCGTTACGGCGGTTATGAGATGGTGATGGCTGTTGGAGCAATGCTTCGCGCCGCCGAACTGCGAATGGTAATCCTTGTGGACGGATTCATAATGAGCGCCTGCATGCTGGCTGCATCAAAGCTCTGCCCGGAGGTTCTGGACTATGCCGTATTCGGGCATCAGGGCGATGAAAGCGGCCACAAACTGTTGCTGGAGAGCATGAACGCCAAGCCCCTGCTGCACCTGGACCTGCGTCTGGGTGAAGGCAGCGGAGCCGTATGCGCCTACCCCATTGTGCAATCGGCCGTGAATATGATTAATGAGATGGATTCCTTTAAGAAGGCATCGGTAACAAAATACTTCTAGCCCCCCGACAATATGAATAATTTACTTGCAGCACTCATGTTCTTTACCCGCCTGCCGTTCCACAAGATCAAGCAGGTGCCGGCAGAGAGTTTCAGCCACGTGACCGGATGGTGGAGCGTGACCGGCTGGCTTACCGGTGGCTTATCGGCCCTGACATTCTGGCTCCTTTTCAAGGTTACATCACCAACTATTGCCATCGTAATGGCGCTGCTGGTAAGAGTCCTGCTAATGGGTGCACTGCATGAGGACGGACTGGCCGATTTCCTGGACGGATTTGGCGGAGGCAACGACAAGGAGAGCACTCTGCGCATTATGAAAGACTCGCACATCGGCACTTACGGAGTCATCGGTCTTATTCTATACTTCCTGCTGTCATTTGTTATTCTGGCCAACATTCATCCTGATTATGTACCCGTCATAATAATCTCTTCCGATGTTTTTGCCAAGTGCATCAGCAGCCACATTGTCTGGTTTCTTCCCTATGCACGCCCTGAGTCAGAGAGCAAGAACCGCACCGTCTATACTCACCCCACTCCGCTTGAAGAGACACTTACTGTAATATCCGGCATAGCCGCACTCTCCATCATTTTCATACCTGGCAAACCGTTCATATCCAATTATCTGAATATCTGTATGGTTGCCATTGTACCGATTGCAGTTGTCGGCCTGCTCCTGCTGCTTTTCAGGAAAAAGATCGGGGGCTACACAGGCGATTGCTGCGGCGCACTTTTCCTCATTACCGAACTCGTTTTCCGCTTCATGACAGCGGTGGTCTAAAACAAAAGCTATGAAAGTTTACCTTATCCGACATACATCGCCCTACGTACCCAAAGGCACCTGTTACGGCCAGACCGATGTCCCCGTAGCCTCCACCTTCCGTGAGGAGGCTGCCGCAACATTGGCCGCCATTCCCGATATAAAGTTCGATATGGTTTACAGCAGCCCGCTCACCCGCGCCCGTTTGCTGGCCGATTACTGCGGCTATCACGCAACCCGCCTTGACAACCGCCTCAAGGAACTCAACTTTGGCCGTTGGGAGATGCAACTTTTTGACAGGATTGATGATGAGTACATCCAGAACTGGTATGACAACTTTGTCGATGCCCCCATCCCCGGCGGCGAATCATTCCGCGAGATGTACAACCGCGTTGCCAATTTCTTTGACGAACTGAAAACACGTGATTTTGAAAACGTACTCATTTTCGCTCATGGAGGAGTTCTGGCCTGCGCCCGCGTCTATGCCGGCCTCTGTGACATCCGCCACGCCTTTGAGAACCTCATCCCCTTCGGTGGCATGCTCACCATCGAAATCTAATTGAGAATTAGGAATGCTGCCGCTATTATAAGCATCAGGAGTTCGGAGAGGATATTGACGCAGATGGCACGGCGGGCGTCTTGAGTGGTTAGGGGACGGTCGTTATGGCCGATGTAGGGCTTGTAGAACTCCTGGCCGAAATAGGTGTGAGTGCCTCCGAAACGGCAGTTCAGGATACCGGCCAGAGCTGACTCGGGGTAGCCGGAGTTGGGGCTGGCATGCTGGCGGCCATACTTGTGAACAAAGCCTAAAAGACCGGGATGGCCTGCTACGAGAACCATTAGCAAAGCGGTTAGGCGGGCGGGAATCCAATTGGCTATATCATCTATATGGGCGGCCCAGCAACCAAAATCCTTATAGCGGTCGGTCTTGTAGCCTATCATTGAGTCCAGGGTGTTTATCATCTTGTAGGCGGCCATTCCGGGAATGCCTAAAAGCATGTACCAGAACAACGGTGCTATCACTCCGTCGCTCAAATTCTCAGCAAGCGTTTCAAGGGCGGCGGTGCGGATTTCCTGCGCATCCAACTGGGCGGTATCGCGACCCACTATGCGGGAGAGCTGTGCCCTACCCTTGTCCAATGATTCATCAACGGCCTTGAATACCATCCTGACCTCTTTTATCAGAGTTTTGCCTGCCAGAAAGCAGAAAACCATAAGTGCCTCAAAGCATATTCCAGCCCAGCGGTTAAGCGCATAAAACCAATGCGTTATAAAGAAAAACAGCAAATAAGTGAATGCTATCAGGATTACGGCTGTCAAAGCGCCTTTGAGCATACGGCGAGCACCGTGGTTGAGCGCTTTCTCTGCGCCACCTATAAGCTTGCCCATACCCACCACGGGGTGCGGAAACCAAGCGGGATCACCAATCAGTGCATCCAACAACGCTCCGGCCAGCAGCGGCAGCAATAGCATAATCAGTCCTTGAACATCCATTCCTTTATCCCCTCGATAAGCAGGTCATCGGCCTCAGGGCTTTGCACCGCTATGCGGAAACAGCCGTCGTCCAGGCCTTCAAAATTGGATGCATCACGTATCAGCAGGCCTTTCTCATTAGCCAAAAACTCCTTGAGAGCCTTGGCCTTACCCATACGGAGTCTTGACAACAGCATATTTGAGTCCGATGGCCAGACCTCTATCAAACCGGTCTTTGTAAACTCCACAGCCACACGCTCACGCTCCTCTATCAGAGCGGCGGCATCAATGCGATACAAGTCGTTGTTTTGCAATAGGAACTTGCCGGCTTCAATGGCCAAAGCGTTCACTGACCAGGGCATACGGAAAAGTCTGAGCTGCCTGATAAGTTTGGCGTTGCCGCTCACGCCCCCTATCCTCAACCCTGGAACTCCAAACTGCTTGGTCATGGAATGAAGCAACAGCACATTGGGCTGCTGAGCAGCATAAAAAGCATCCAAAACCCTTTTACATGTGTAAGGAGCGTATGACTGGTCAATAACGAATATGCGATCAGGGTTGCTCTCTATCAGTTCCGTTAGCCAATTGTAATCCCAGACTTTTCCAGTGGGATTATTGGGATTACAGAGCCAGCAAAGCCCTCCTACCAGAGGCTTTATCGCCTGTTCCGAATAGGCCAGAGTTATCTTGTGGCGGTTAATGCGGCAGGCATCGGCATACTCGCTGAATGTGGGTACGAATATCAATGATTTGCTCTCACGGTACACCTGTGCTATCAAGTAGATTGCCTCTGTGGCGCCATTGGTTACGCAAAGGTTATCGGCCAAAACACCCAAGTGGTAGGCCCAGAAACTGGTCAGGGATTCGGCATCGGGCTCAGGGTATGAGCATATCAAGGGCATTACCTGGTCCAGATGCTCATAGAGTGCGTCCAGGTCTGTGCGGCACACAATGTTTGAGCTGAAATTGTACTTAATTCCAGAATACTCAAAAACATCATCACCGTGTCCCTTAATCATTGGCGCTCATTATTTTGTACAACAATGGCATATCTATATGCTTACGGACGTGGTCGGCCAGCAGATCATATTGCTGTTGCTTGAATGCGGCGTAATCAAGAATCCGGGCAGTATCCTGTTTCCTGGCGTACGGCCCGATCAGATAATCTATTACGGTCTTGTTGTCCAGTATTCCGTGAATGTAGGTTCCCATAGTTCGGGAATCGGCCATACATCCCTCTTTTGTCCCGTCCTGCAAAGTGTTGAGCGGGCTGCATGCGGCATTCTGTTCGGGTACTGTGCGCCCCATATGAATCTCATAACCTTGACAGGCAGCACCACCTTCACCAAAACTGAACTGCACCTGACGGGTAACTTTATTGCCCTCCATAACTGTCCTTACGGGCAGCAATCCCAATCCGGGCATTTCACGCACGCTGCCCTCAACGCCATCGGGGTCACTCACGCTCAGGCCCATCATCTGGTAACCGCCGCATATTCCCATCACGGTTGTGCCGTTACGGTGAGCACGCAGGATTGCCTCGGCCACACCGTTGCTGCGGATGGTGATGATATCATCAATAGTACTCTTGGTACCGGGAATCAGTATGATATCTGCCTTGCCAATCTCCTCTATGTTGTTGGTGTAGTAGAGGTTTACTCTGGGATCCTGCTCCAGCATACCAAAATCGGTAAAGTTGGATATGTGACCCAGCAGAATCACGGCCACATTGACCTTTCCGCTTACAGCGCTACGCTGTTTCTGTGTAAGTTCCATTGAGTCCTCCTCCTCAATATGAATGTCCTTGAAATATGGAACTACACCCAGAACCGGCACTTTACAGATATCCTCAAGTATCTTGCGGCCCTGGTCAAACAGACGCAGATCGCCGCGGAACTTGTTGATTATTATGCCTTTTATAAGCTTACGGTCATCGGGAGTCTGGAGTGCTATGGATCCGTATGCGCTTGCAAATACTCCACCGCGGTCTATATCAGCCACCAGGATAACGCGGGCTCCTGCGTATCGGGCCATAGGCATATTCACCAGATCGGTGTCATGCAAGTTCAATTCCGATATGCTGCCGGCACCCTCCATCACAATTGGGTTGTAGCGGTCCTTCAGGCGGTCAAAGGCGGCGTTCACCTCCTTACGTAGAACCTCTCGGCCCTCATCCTGGCGGAAATAATCATATGCTCCCATATTGCCGATAGCCCGGCCGTTAAGCACCACCTGCGATGTGTGGTCCGAACTGGGTTTAAGCAGCAGCGGGTTCATATCGGTATGACAGGGTATGCCTGCAGCCTCAGCCTGAACAGCTTGCGCGCGACCTATCTCAAAACCATCAGGAGTTGCATATGAGTTAAGCGCCATATTCTGTGCCTTGAACGGTGCGGGACTGTAACCGTCCTGACGGAATATACGGCACAGGGCAGTAGCTATCACGCTCTTGCCAACATCGCTGCCCGTTCCGGCCAGCATCACCGGATGTAATCTCTCAATTCTCAATTATGTCACTTCGTTCCATGATTTTTGTCGCGACTCGGGATAGAAAGTAAACTTTCTCTCCTCTCACTGCTCCAAAAATTCTCAATTTATTAATACTTCCGGTTCTTATAAGAAAACGCCTTCCATTTCTCCTCAGGCCATCCCTGTCTGTCCAGTTCAAAGCGGGCCAGAATAAAGAAAAGGTCACTCAAACGGTTTACAAAACGCAGCAATTCCTGAGGCAGAGGGTCCTCCCTATGCAGAGTCCAAAGCCTGCGCTCCGCCCTGCGGCATACAGTCCGGGCCATCTGCAACTGGGCTGCAAGCGGCGTTCCACCCGGCAGGATAAAACATCCGTTATCACCAATGGCATCAGTCATACGGTCCATCCACTCCTCGCAGAAAGCATCCATATCTTCAGCAAGTGAATTAGGATTCTTTTCACGCCTGACAGATGGAGTTGCAACCAGACTCATCACGGCCATCAACTCAGTCTGTATCTTATACAGGACGCTTTGCCATTCGTCATCGGCCCCAATCAAACTACGTACAATCCCTATCTGAGCATTCAACTCATCAAGAGCGCCGTTGGCCTCAATACGGATATCGTCCTTAGGCACACGTTCTCCGCCGTGAATCCCGGTGGTGCCATCATCGCCCGTACGTGTATATATTCTTTTCATAATTCCCAAAATGCGTTGATATCGGTCTCACCCCAATACCAGTGAGTGTAGCCCGCAATCACGTTCTTATACCGGAAAAGCTCCGTATCCACTTTCTCACCCCGCGCATCAAACTGAAGTGACGCAAAACGAAACGACCCCTTTGCGTCACCTTTGGCGTTGCGCTGAAACGTGTAATTGGGGACAGTCCCCTTTTCACATTTTGAGTAGTGGAACTCGTGACCTTTGAACACCTTGCAGTTGATTTCTATGCTGCGATATCCCAAATGCAGGCGGGCGCCCTGCATGGTGCACTCAATGGGAAGCACTCCAGCCATCGGCCATACCTTTCCATCCTGGTCTGTCAGTGACTGGCCCAGATACATCATTCCGCCACACTCGGCAAAAATCCGCCCACCCCGCTCGGCATACTGTACAATTTGTGAAGCAAGCATACGGTTCAAAGCAAGTTCCGGAGCAAAAAGCTCCGGGTATCCGCCCGGCAGATAAACCAGATCTGCTTCTGGCAATTCATCACCAGCCAGCGGACTGAAAAACCTGACCTCACCCAACTCCTTAAGTCTGTCAATATTCTCCCTGTAAGTGAAGTTGAAAGCCCGATCTTTAGCGACTGCGATTTTCAGAGAACGTGCAATTGGGGACAGTCCCCTTTTGCACGTTTTGAGCGTGCAATTTGGGACTGTCCCCAATTGCACATTCTGCTCAATCAGATCTGCAGCTTTATCTGCAAGAGCGTTGATCTCCTGTTCCAAACCTATAGTAAGGCCAAGATGGCGGGATGGAACCTCAATGCCATCGGCACGCGGAATCCAGCCAAGGCACTCCACGCCGGCATCGGCCGCGGCATCCTTAAGGAATGAATAATGTGATTCCGATGCCACCTGGTTGAAAACCACACCGGCTATCCGAACATCGGACCTGAATGTTTTCATGCCGTGAAGCAAAGCCGCAACAGAATACGCCGTTGAGCGGGCATTGACTACAAGAACAACAGGTACATCCAATAAAGCTGCAATCTCAGCACTGCTGCCACGCATACGGTCATACCCGTCAAACAGGCCCATCACACCTTCAATCACCGCGACATCGGCACCATCACAATAATGAGCATACACCTCACGTACATGCTCAGGCGATGCCATCCAGGTGTCCAGATTAACTGATTCCCTGCCGGCTGCAATACTATGAAACTGGGTGTCAATATAGTCAGGCCCGCACTTGAAAGGCTGCACACGGAGCCCGCGCCGCGAGAGGGCACGCAGCAATCCCATAGTAAATGTGGTCTTTCCGCTACCTGACGTAGCAGCCCCAATGAGCAACTGAATCATCAATGAATCTTATTTGCCCATAAAGATATAAAAAAAATGGCACAATAGGGACTGCCCCCTGGGTCATTCAGAAATAGAGCCAGTGCCAACAGAATCTGTCCTCTCCGGGACGATATTCAAGTGTAGGTGTAGGAATCTTGACGGCACTCAACACACGGAGTATGTGCTTAAGAGTCTTGTTCTTGCAGGGAATACGCGAGATATCAATATCGGGAGCCAGGAAAATCCTGCGCTGACGGGCGTCGTTGGGCATGTATGTAAGGTGCCCGGGAACATCCTCCCAGCCTCGGCCCCAGTTGTCATCGGTTCCAGCCTTTCCGTTTGGCATATAGTTGTTGTATTCGCCTGTCATACCTTCGGCCCCGTATCCTATGGCCCAGCCAAGCCAGGAGGGATATTTGCTTCTGTCATTCATGAAAAGTGATTTTACATCACAGGCCAGCCAAACGGTAATTCCGCTGTAATCCTCATAAATCCGGTCCAACCAGTCCTTACCCATTATGTAATCACGGTCCATTGTGAGCGGGTTGCTTACATCGTATTTTGAGCAGCCTGAACTATGATATGAATATTTAAGTGCCAAACGCTGTTCATGCCAAAGTGCCTGCTGTCCCATAAACAGACCCGTACCGAGCAGATTGGCAGTCATATCGCCCCATGAGAAACCCCAATCGCTTGACAATCCGTCAAATACCTCAACCAGCACCATGATAGACAAACCCAGAGGACCGCCATATAGAATGGAACGCCTTTCATCCAGACCGGTCATGCTCAAGGCTTCATAACCTATGTTGGCAAAGTTGTAACAGGAATTGGCATGCCCGAACTTGTCCATCTGAAGCCACTCACCGTTATCATTGTAAAAGTGGAAATTTCCTGTTTCGGAACCTGAATACCAGGACACATAGAGCGAAGACATGATTCCGGTAATGATAACCGCCTCGGTCCCAACCACAATGGCCGCGCTCCTGTTCAAACCCGTTTTGGCGTTCTGGGCACTGTATTCCAGCCCATTTGAAAGGTCCGATGAATTTTGCTGATCCAAATTGAAAAACGGATCAATCTCAAAATCAAAATTTGAATGGCTGTTAGCCGAATTATAATTGAATGAACTTGCCGATATGAACGTAAAAACCGCAAGCAGGATAAACAAAACAAACCTTTTTACCATATGCATCAATATCGGGCGCAAAGGTAAAAAAATTATGAATACCTTTATACCGCAAATCAAAACCATTTGTCAATGAGTCATAATCCGTTGTTACCATATCTGGTTCAGGGTCGCGTGGAGGCCGGTTGCGATGAGGCCGGCCGCGGGTGTCTGGCCGGGCCTGTGTATGCCGCTGCAGTTATCCTACCGCCAGATTTCTGCAATCCGTTACTTAATGATTCCAAGCAACTTACAGAAAAGCAACGGTATGACCTTAGACCTGTTATTGAAAAGGAGGCGCTGGCCTGGGCGGTTGGTGTGGTTGACAACAAAGAGATTGACAAGATAAACATTCTTAAGGCGTCAATCACGGCCATGCACAGGGCGGTTGACCAGCTTAAAATAAGACCCGAGCACCTTCTCATTGACGGAAACCGCTTTATCCCCTACCCCGGAATTCCTCATACAACCATCGTAAAGGGTGACGGCAAAATGATGTCAATTGCGGCGGCATCGGTCCTTGCTAAAACCTACCGTGATGACTTTATGGACCGTATTGCCGATGAATATCCGCAGTATGACTGGCGCGAAAACAAGGGTTACCCCACGGCAAAACACCGCCAGGCCATCCGCCAGTATGGCACCACTCCATACCACCGCATGTCATTCAACCTGCTTGGTGACGGACAACTGTCATTGGATCTGTTTTAGCAGTTAAAGCATTTTTGAGTACTTTTGCAGCCATGAAAATATCAATAGTACAGAATGCCCCGGTCAAAGAAGACTGGCAGTCAAACCTTACAGACCTGGACCGGATAATTGGCGGCGGATGCGGAGCAGATATATACGTCCTGCCCGAAATGTTCGCAACAGGCCAATACATTGACCCCTCTCCGGTTGTCCAGACCATGGACGGCCCTATCGTAAAGTGGATGCTCGCTAAGGCCTACAAACTTGACGCTGCGGTTTGCGGGTCACTTCCCGTCATGGAGAACGGTCTGGTTTACAATCGCTTATGCTTTGCAAAACCCGATGGCACAGTTGCCTATTATGACAAGCACCACCTGTTTACATATTCGGGCGAGAGCCAGCACTACTCGCGCGGCAACAATCGTGTTGTAATAAACTTTCGCGGACTCAGGATTCTGTTGCTCATATGTTATGACCTTAGGTTCCCCACTTTCAGCCGCAACCGCGACGATTACGATGCCGTGTTTTATCCCGCCAACTGGCCCGACAAGCGAATCCTGGCATGGGACACCCTTCTGCGCGCCCGAGCAATTGAGAACCAGTGCTTTGCAATAGGCGTAAACCGCGCCGGCAGTGACGAACTTGGATTCTATCCGGGTCACAGCGCCATTATTAGCCCCTACGGCGAGACACTTGTACAGACCGATGAACGTCCGCAGATGGTATCGGCCTTATTGGATTTGGATCAACTGGCCCGATTCCGCGCCAAATTCCCGGTTTTACAAGACGCTGACCCTTATGAACTCTGACAATAACAACGAACTGTTCCCCATTGTTGATGAGGATGGGAACGTGCTGGGCAAAATACTGCGAGGTGATGCCCACGACGGCTGCAAGGTACTCCATCCCGTAGTCCACCTGCATCTGTTCAATTCCCGCGGCGAACTGTACCTGCAGCGCCGCCCCGACTGGAAACCCATCCAGCCCGGCAAATGGGACACCGCTGTTGGAGGGCACATTAGCTACGGCGAGACCGTGGAGCAGGCTTTCCGGCGTGAGGTAATGGAGGAGCTGGGGATATCGGTCCCCAATCCGGAGTTCCTTGGGCACTACGTATTTGAAAGTAAAGTTGAGAAAGAGCTGGTGTACGTGTTCCGCGCCGTTTATGACGGTCCCGTGAATCCCAGTGCCGATGAACTGGACGGCGGACGTTTCTGGACCATGCAACAAATAAAGGATGCCCTTGGAAAGAACATCCTTACTCCCAACTTTGAAGCGGAATTTCGCGCCATTGGGGACGGTTCCGTTAGGGGCACAAAGGGGACGGTTCTTTTTGTGCCCCTAAAATAAGGCCATTGGGGACAGACCTTGATAAATCACAGGGGCACAAAAAGAACCGTCCCCTTTGGGCACAAAAAGAACCGTCCCCTTTGTGCCCCTACCTTTGGCCTCATTTGAAGCGGAACTCAATCAGGACGGGATTGTCGTCATTCTGCTTTTTGAGTTCGTCAATGATCTGCTTTGCGAGCGGTGACATGGGAGCGTCCTTGTCAATGGCGTCATTGCCCAGATTCTCTATGATCGCTACGTTGCGGTTGTCATGACAGCCGGTTGGAGCCACGTCACTGAGCAAGCCAGGTATACGCAAATGCTTGTAAACCTTTGTCCCTGCATCATTATGCACCCAGTACATTAAATCCGCATCGCCACCCAGCACGCCTTTGGGGTAATAATCCAATCTGAAACTGATTGTCCCGTTATCGACTATAATGTTATAGGTATTCTCCAGATAAGGCCCGTTAATGAGCAATCGCATATATTCATTTGAAAACTCCTCGGGATCGACATCCTGGAACGCCTCCTCCTCTTTGTATTTGGACAAAACCTTGCTGTCATACGATTCCAGCCTGTAGCGATATACATCGGTTATTGAATCACTGTTAAAAGTGACTATCCTGTTTACATAACCAGGCAGGCAGAACGACATGTTTTGGGGGTTGATATAGAACACCTGGGGATAGCCGTATATCCTACGGTGATAATAGCTGTGCTCGTTAAGTACGGTCGATTTGCCGCTCAAATCCCATTCGCCCCTGTCGGTAAGAATGACCGATTCGGTCGAATTGTAATTGCTCATTGAGTTCATTTTTCGGGATTCGTCAATCTTAAAACCGTAATAGAGCATCTTGTCGCCCACATTCAAGAGGTTCTGGATATCAAAAGTGACAAACTGTTTACGGATAAAATCCATGGTCTTGGCATCGTAAACACAGATAAGCGAATCATTGCCTATGTAAATAAGGTTTTCCTTTTCATCGTAGGTAAAATCGCTCAGATAAATGTATTCACCCGGGCCGCGCCCCAGCTTATTGAGCACAGCATAAAGGTTGTAATTGTCAAAACAGAGCAGCTTTTTGTTGTCATTGGAACGGGCAAACGCTTTGTCGCCCCAGAATTTTATACCGCCTATTCCGTCAATCGGGCCATCGGCCTTAAGCGGATAGACCTTAAAATCACAGGCAATTTCCGTGAGGTCACCAACCTCAAGAATATCGCCATCACTCACTACATCAACACCAACACCAACAAATGATGAAGTCTGATTACCTACACACCCTAATGCACCCAGGAGAGACAGTGCAAACAAAGAAAAGTTATTGATTCTCATATTGAAAAAGATTAGTTATACCGCAAATATACGTAAATATTTGAAAATGTGAAATTGGGGACAATCCACATTTTTACCTTGCGCGGAAAGCATCCAGTTGCTTAAAGCAGTGACGATTGATTATCTCCTCAAGAGTACGGTCAAAATTGTGCCGAACCTCAATAGTGGGTCCGAACATAAAGCACTCCCCGTTCTCCTTTGTATAAGGATGCCACTCCGGCAGCCCCTCCACGTTTGGATTGCCGGTGTGCGCAAAGTTTGCCCACGACTGAGCCATGCGGTCGGCCAGCAGCAGGTCGCTCTCCGACGGATTCGGCAGGTCGCGGCCGGCATGATGCAGGGTGTTAAAGCAGAAATTAAGCTCAGCGCCGTGTGCCGAAACATGTGTCAAAGGCGATTTCCAGGTAAACATGTAATTATAAACCGGAGCCGTTTTTGAGGCCGATGCAGCATCGGCAGTAATCACAGTCTTGGCGCGGAACAGGTTGTCAATTGACGGAAGGTCCTGCGGAATGTAATCGGGCCAGGCCTGGGCTAGGGCCTCGGCGTAGGCATCGGTCTCATCGCCGAACGTTGCACGCACGGCATTCTTGGCCTGTTCCAGAGTCATCTGGCGGTTGTACTGGCCGCGCTGCAGTTCGTTGAAAGTGGTTCCAATTACAAGAGGAATATCACTCGAAATCTGTGCAAAATCGGGTTGGAAAGGTTGCTGGAGCAGTACGTCGCCATCAGGGACAGGGCCGAATCCCCACATTATGGGAGTGCCGGGAGTACGTACCAGTCCCTTTGCCGATAGAGCACGCTGGCCTGCCTGATAAAGACGGTCGTATGGTACATCCTTTATGCGGTCCGGTTCGTTATGCGGTATTCCAAGTTCGTCAAGAACAGCCAGACCAAGTTCCTCTGTCATCTGCTTGTAATTAACATTCAGGATGGTACCGCTCATTATTATCGCCTTGTGATACAGACCTTTAGCCGATGGCATGCACATCAGCGTACCAACCTTGCCGCCGCCTCCGGACTCGCCGAATATGGTCACGTTGTTGGGGTCACCGCCAAACTTGCTTATGTTGTCGCGCACCCACTCCAGCGCCTTGACCGCATCCATCATGCCCACATTGCCGGAGTACTTGTACTTGGGATCACCGGTGGCCGACAAATCGAGGAATCCAATAATATTAAGACGGTGGTTTATGCTCACCACAACCACATCCTTCTTAGCCAGACACATGCCAGGATTCCAGGCCGATGTCCCGGAGTCAAAACCTCCTCCGTGGCACCAGAACATAACCGGTTTCTTGCCTTTGGTATCGGTTGTCCACACATTCAACACGCAGCAGTCCTCGGCACTGCCCGGCTGGATGCGTCCGCTCTGAAATGACTGGGGGCCCCACTCGGTGCAGTCCATTATGGTGTCCCACTTTGCCACCGGAGCAGGCGGCATGCAGCGCTCGGCTCTGGCATACGGAATGCCCTTGAACGCCATTGTTCCCTCTTCGTCAAATCCGCGAATCGGACCATTTGTAGTCTTGATCACATACGGATCATTTTGGCAGCACGCCATAATCGGCACCATTAAAAGAAAAAAAATAATCCTTTTCATACTCATTAATTTTAAAACTATTAGCTATTTCGGGGCTAAGCCCCTACCTTGGCTATTGGCTCAATAGTATTTGAGCGGGCCTTGGCCCGAAAGCCAACAGCCAATAGCCAACAGCCTTACTGCAGTTTGCGATAGTGGATTCGCTTGGGTTCCTGATAACCAAGCTGCTTGATCTTGTAGTCCTCATACTCAGAGTACGAGCCCTCATAGAACACAACCTTGCTGTCACCCTCAAAGCTCAGGATGTGGGTGCAGATGCGGTCCAGGAACCATCGGTCGTGACTTACAACAACGGCGCAACCTGCAAAATCATCCAAACCCTCCTCCAGGGCACGCAGGGTGTTCACATCGATATCGTTGGTAGGCTCATCAAGCAGCAGAACGTTACCCTCCTCCTTGAGTGCCATGGCCAGCTGCAGACGGTTACGCTCACCACCTGAGAGCACGCCGCATTTCTTCTCCTGGTCGGCTCCTGTAAAGTTGAACCTGCCCAGATAAGCGCGGGCGTTGATGTCGCGGCCGCCCATGCGGATGATCTCGTTGCCGCCGCTTACCACCTGATAGACACTCTTCTCAGGGTCGATATCCTTATGCTGCTGGTCTACGTATGCAATCTTTACGGTCTCACCTATCTCAAATGTACCCTTGTCCACCTTTTCCAGTCCCATAATCAGACGGAAAAGGGTGGTCTTACCGGCACCGTTAGGGCCGATGACACCGACAATACCGTTTGGCGGGAGCGAGAAGTTCAGGTCATCAAACAGCAGCTTGTCACCGAACGCCTTGGCAACGTTATGGGCCTCGATAACCTTGTTACCCAGACGCGGACCGTTGGGGATGAATATCTCAAGTTTCTCCTCCTTAGCCTTCACATCCTCATTCATCAGCTTGTCATATGAGTTCAGACGGGCCTTACCCTTGGCCTGACGTGCCTTGGGGGCCATACGAACCCACTCCAACTCACGCTCCAGAGTCTTGCGGCGCTTTGAAGCCTGTTTCTCCTCCAGGGCCAGACGCTGTGACTTCTGTTCCAGCCAGCTTGAGTAGTTACCCTTCCATGGAATACCCTCGCCGCGGTCAAGTTCCAGAATCCAGCCGGCCACATTGTCAAGGAAGTATCGGTCGTGGGTTACTGCAATCACAGTACCTGCATACTGGTTCAGATGCTGCTCCAGCCACTGTATGCTCTCTGCATCCAGATGGTTGGTAGGTTCATCCAGCAGCAGGATATCGGGCTGCTGCAACAGCAGGCGGCACAATGCAACGCGGCGGCGCTCACCACCTGACAGCACGCCGGTCTTCTGGTCCTCTGGCGGACAGCGCAGCGCATCCATGGCCTGCTCCAGACGGTTGTCAATGTTCCAGGCATCGGTCGCATCAATCATATCCTGCAGTTCAGCCTGGCGGGCCATAAGGGCATCCATCTTGTCCTGGTCCTCATAGTACTCGGGGAGTTCAAACTTATGGTTCACCTCATCGTACTCCTTAAGGGTGTCGTAAATCTGCTGCACGCCCTCCATGACCACCTCCTTGACGGTCTTGTCGGGGTCCAGCTGCGGCTCCTGAGGCAGATAGCCCACGCTGTAACCGGGGCTGAACACCACCTGTCCCTGATAACTCTTTTCAATACCTGCAATTATCTTGAGCAGTGTTGATTTACCCGAACCGTTAAGGCCGATGATACCAATCTTGGCGCCGTAAAAGAAGCTCAGATAAATATCCTTAAGAACCTGCTTGTTGTTCTGAAACTGCTTGCTCACCCCCACCATGGAGAAGATGATTTTCTTGTCGTCTGCTGTTGTCTGTGCCATTTGCGTCTAATTACCTTTTTTGAAAAACAAACCAAAGGTATGACAATTCCTCCAATTAGGGGCACAAAGGGGACGGTTCTTTTCGGGCCAAAGGGGACGGTTCCGTTTGGCACTACCACTGAGAATCCTAATTGAACGAAGAGTATTAGTAGTAATTAGGAGCCTTATCTAAATGCCA
>CACWIN010000050.1 GCA_902760965.1 uncultured Bacteroidales bacterium
TGACGCTCCACATGTGCGGCCAGGTGTAGCAGTTCGTTGTTGTCAATCTCCTGCGGGTGTACTGCAGTTACCTCAAATACGCCCTCAGTCAGCGTTCCGGTCTTGTCAAATACGACCGTCTTTACATCGGCCAGTTTATCAATAAGGTTGGAACCCTTTATCAATATACCATTGCGTGATGCGCCGCCCAGTCCGCCAAAGAATGTGAGCGGGACCGATATCACCAGCGCACACGGGCATGATACAACCAGGAACAGCAGTCCGCGGTATATCCATGTGGCCCACTCGCCGGTTATCAGACTGGGTATTATAGCAACCAGCACTGCAAGACCTACTACTATCGGAGTGTAGATTTTTGCAAACTTTGTAATGAAACTTTCGCTGCGGCTCTTGCTGCTGGCGGCGTTCTCCACAAGGTCAAGAATCTTGGATACTGTGGATTCAGCAAACTCTTTTGTAGTGCGTACCTTGAGCAGTCCGTTCAGGTTAACGCAACCGGAGAGTATCTCATCGCCTTTGTTTACGCTGCGGGGAACGCTCTCACCTGTAAGCGCCACAGTGTCAAGGCTTGATGTTCCCTCAATCACTACTCCGTCCATGGGGACTTTCTCGCCCGGGCGAATCACGATTATCTCGCCCACCTTTACCATATCGGGCGCAACCTTGAATATCTCTCCGTCACGCTCCACGTTTGCGGTATCGGGACGTATATCCATAAGGTGTGATATGGATTTGCGGCTTCGGCCCTCGGCCACCTCCTCAAACATCTCGCCTATCTGGAAGAAAAGCATTACGAATACAGCCTCGGGGAACTGGGTCTCGGCACCCGGCATGAATCCAATGGCAAGCGCGCCTATCGTGGCTATGCTCATAAGGAAGTCCTCGCTCAGCGCCTCACCTTCAAGCAGGCCCTCGGCTGCCTCCTTAAGTGTCTCCCACCCTACAATAAGATAAGGTACCAGGAAGAGCAGCAGATACTGCCAGTCGGCCCAATCGGTCTTGCGTTCAATGATTGCCGCGGCAATCAGCAAGACTGTTGCCAGAATAATTTTGATGATACGGCCACGGCCCTCCTCTTCCTCTTCATGATGATGGTGGTGCTCATGATGATGCTCATGATTGCAGCATTCATTCTCGTGATGGTGATGTTCGTGTATCATATAGCGTATTTTTTTGATTTCCGCTGCAAAGGTACACGAGCGCTGATGCAACCGGGTTGCATTTTGGACTTTGCCCAAAAAAGCTTGGGGTTTACAGTGATTTCCTGAGACTCCAGTTACCCATTGTCAGGCCATTATGGGTAATCTCATACTCATGGAACACCTCGTAGCCGCGTTTTGTATAGAAACCCAGATTCTCGCGGTTGTTGGTGAACAGCACCATGGTCTTGCCTCCGCGCTGGCGAACGTAATCCTCCAGATAAGACAGGAACTCAGTGCCTATGCCTTGACCGTGAAACTGCGGATCAACCTCAATCATACTCAGGTACCATACATCAGGATTGTTCTTCTGATAATCATGACACGGAGAGCAGGCCTCCTCATCCTTTGCCAGGAAAGCATGCAGGTGTTTCCAGTTGGTAAGAAAATACATCTTCAGATAACCGCTCAAAATGAACCTGATTACCGATGGCTGCTTGTAGCCAGGTGGCTCAAGTGACGCCTCAGCCACCATCCGCCCGTCCAAACGTGCGGTCAGCATATGCCCGACCTTAAAGTTTCCTTTCCTGTTAATGGCCAGGAATCGGGCTAGTCCCCTTTGCCGCTCCTTAACGCCGGGGAAAAAGATGGTTATATAGATATAATCAAAATAGGCTCTGGCGGCCAGTTCTGAAGCCTCCTTAATATCTTCCTTTTTTAATTTCTCATATTGCAGCATACCATAATCCTTTTTCTGACACATAGATAGACATAAATATACTAATTCGCAAATAAATATGGCCAAAATGAGACTGATCAAAGATGTTCGGCCAGGACATCGGGATCCGGGAAATAGACGGTGAAGGCCGATGAACTGGGAAAGCGGTTAAAGAAGGGATCGGTGGTTTGGAAGAACTCTATTGAACTGACCTTACCGCTGGCCATCATGCCGCGCTGATAACGGCGGATGTGGCGTTCCATGCAGGGAATTACCTTGATGCCGATGCGTCCGTCTTTCAGCATTACTCTGGCTACAACGTGTTTCTTGGGCCGATTATCGATTGTCTGTTCCAGTTGCTCCGCGCTGAGGCGGTGTGACACACGGATATTACGGTCAAAACGCTGATTGATTTCCTTCATCATCTTGCGGAACAACGGGCTGTGGCCGGGCATATCGGCCGGACTGAAAAGACCAATCCAGTAGTGGATCATCTCATGGATAATGGTATCATCAATCTCCTCCTGAAGCAGGTCAAACCGGCGGCTTATGCGTATCTTGAAATCTGAATACTCCAGCCTGCCGTTCCACTTGCGGTGCTTGCGGAACGCGCACACGCCAAAATACGTCTTGGCATTGGTAATGGTCATAGGAGGTTCAGGAAGCTTACCACCAAACATCAGCCGGTTAAACTCCCTGAACTTTTCCTGAACGTATGCTATATCCGCTTTCATCAACTTGCAATAACAGGGCATAAAGGTAGCAAAAAAACGCAATGGATTTTTTGCTAATTTTGCCATAGCTAAACCAGCCAAAAGTATCTGTTATTTAGGGCAAGAAACAATCAATGTATGTTATGAGCGGACAAATCACATTAAGGAAAGCTACAGTCGATGATGCGCGGTTCATAGCCGAGAATGTTCTGCGTGCGCTCCACATTGAGGAGGCCGATGAGTCGCATATAGAGCATTTGGCTGGGATATGCCGCCGCAAGGATACCCTATACAGTTGGCGTAATGCAACTTTAGCTCTTTATGATGATGTTCCTGCCGGCCTGATGGTTGCATATGACGGGGCCCGATACAGCCAGATGCGTAATATCACGTTTCCCATGATCAGGATGTATGTGGGTGATGATTACTCCAATATGGACGATGAGGCCCGCCCTGGCGAATATTATCTGGACTCACTCGCCGTCCTGCCCCAGTATCGCAATAAGGGGATAGCATCGGAATTAATTAATGAGATGCTCCGCATGCGTGATGAATCCGGCAACCCACTGGCCACAATAGCCGTTGACCCCGATAATGACACCGCTTACCGTCTCTATACCCGTCTAGGTTTCCGTCATGACGGCCAGATAACCGTATTCGGCACGACCTACCACCGCCTAGTTTGCTCCTAACGCGAACAGAACCGTCCCCAATGCGTTATTAAACATTTTTGCTATCTTTGGCACGGAAAGGACATTAAACCAGACTTATGAAAAAACGTGCATTAATTGTTGTTGCATTCATTGCAATTCTGTTTACCGGCTGCTGTAAGGATACTCAGGAGACGACTCCACAGGATTTTTTCACATTGTGGAACTCATGTGAGTCACTGACGGCCTTGATTGATTTTGTTGAGGATGCAACTAATCCGTCATCAAGCAACTACATCAAACCAGAGGACAGGATTGCCACTTTTGATATGGATGGTACGTTCGTAGGTGAGCTCTACCCTACTTACTTTGAGTACAACATGCTTGAATACCGCGCTTTGGATGACCCGGCATATAAAGACAAGGCTCCTGCCAGCGTAAAGAAGGCCGCCCAGGCCATCAGGGATTTTGTCAGGAAAGGGACAGCGCTTCCAAGTAATTTTGATACTATTCATGCCAATGCCGCCGCTAAGGCGTACTCAGGTATGACTCTCGCAGAATTCGATGCATACGTTAAGGAATATGCAGCACAACCTGCAAACGGTTTTACCGGTATGACATACGGCGAGAGCTTTTACAAACCCATGCTTGAGGTGTTCAGGTACCTCCAGAGCAATGGATTCGCAACTTACGTGGTTAGCGGATCAGACCGTTTTATCTGCAGGGCGCTGGTTGAATCCTTAGGATTTAACCCTACTCGCGTAATCGGAATGGATGTAAAACTGATGTCAAGCAATCAGGGTGAAGAGGCCGGTGTTTACTACACCATGGGCAAGGAAGAGGAAATCATAAGGACAGATCAACTTATCATCAAGAATCTCAAGACCAACAAGGTGCTGCAAATCAATCAGGAGATTGGCAAGACCCCGGTACTCTCATTCGGAAACAGCGGCGGTGATGCCGCAATGCACAATTTCTGCTTAGGCAACACCCAGTACAAGACAGCCGCATTCATGCTTATTGCCGATGACCCCGACCGTGACCACGCAAACAGGGAAAAGGCACTTGACCTTGGCACCAAGTGGAAGAATGCCGGATATCATGTCATTTCCATGAGAGATGATTTCAAGACCATCTATGGTTATGGCGTTCAGAAAGTTGATTTCACCTTCCCATCTGAATAAATAAACCACGCAAACAGAACCGTCCCCTTTGCGTTACTCCAAAGTCTCTCGCTTTAGACTCTCTATGTATTTATCTATGCGGCGGAGCTCGTCGGGGATGCGGATGTTCTGGGGGCAGTCACGCTCGCAGCGGCGGCAGGCTATGCAGTGGTCGGCCTGACGGACGGTGGGGATTGCCTCGTTGTAGGCCAGCAGATATTTGCGGCGGGCACGGGCGTAATGCTCCTGATCCTTGCTCTTTACGTATGTACCGGCAGTAATGTTGTCGTTGTAGAACTTGAATATGCCGGGAATGTTGATGCCGTACGGGCAAGGCATGCAGTAGTTGCAGGCGGTGCATTTTACCAGCGGGTAGTCCTCCATCTGGGTGGCCACATCAAGCAGGAACTTCTTCTCCTCATCATCCAGGGGCTGGAAATCAAGGAATGACTCCAGATTGTCCTGCAGGTGCTCCATGTAAGTCATTCCGCTCAGAGCGCACAGCACACGCGGGAAACTGCCCACATAACGGAAGGCCCACGATGCGATTGAGCGCTCGGGCTCACGTTCCTTCAGTTGGTCGGCAATCTGTGCCGGTACGTCCGATAACGCTCCGCCGCGCAGAGGCTCCATAATCACGATGGGGATCTCACGCTTGTCAAGTTCGGCATAGAGGTAATCGGCACGGGTGTTTCGGCCGTTGGGATGCTCCCAGTCCACGTAGTTCATCTGAATCTGGACAAAATCCCAGTGGTACTGGTCGTGCAGGGCTATGATCTGGTCAAATCCCTCCCGGTTTCCGTGGAACGAGAAGCCCAGATTGCGTATATGACCGGCCTCGCGCTCCTTAAGCAAAAACTCCATCACACCGGTATTCTTAAAGCGGGTGTTGAAATCATTCAGAGTACCTATGCCATGCAGCAGATAATAATCCAGATGGTCTGTCTTGAATATATCAAGTGATTTATGGTACATTGCCACACAGTCATCATATGATGTAGCGTTGAACACCGACATCTTGGTGGCAATCAGCCAGCTCTCACGCGGATGGCGGTTCAGAGCCTCGGCTGTGGCGCGCTCGCTGTCACCTCCCAGATATACGGGCGATGTGTCAAAGTAGTTAACACCATGCTCCAACGCAAAGTCAACCAGGCGGTTAACCTCTTCCTGGTCAATAACCTGCCTGCCCTGTTCGTTACGTTTCTGCGGCCAGCGCATGCAACCGTAACCCAGCACACCTATGCCGGGATAGTGCTGCAGCATCTCTCCGTGCAGGTCTTTGTTTGATGTTGAAGCCTTACCGGGATTCTTGGCGGCCTTGGGGGTGCAGGAATCAAGAGCCACTGCGGCGGCACCTGCGCCCATATACTTAAGGAATTCTCTTCTTTTCATAGTGTGTCAGGCATTGTGGTGAATAGAAAGTCCGTTTACGGTGATGGCGCTGATGGGGCGTGACGGGCAGAGGTTCTCACATGCTCCGCAGCCTATGCAGCGGTCCTCAACAACGGTTGGAATCTGATTTCGGGAGCCTTGCTGGCGAACCATACGTATGGCCCCTGACGGGCAGTGATATGCACAGTTTCCGCAGCTGTCCTTTCCTGTTGCAGGCAGGCAAAGATCAAGGTTGACATGAGCCACACCTATGCGGATAGTCTGTTTCTGCTCCACGGTTACCGGTTTTATTGCACCGGCCGGACAAACCTGGCTGCAGGCGGTGCATTCAGGACGGCAGTAGCCGTTCTCATAGCTCATAAACGGCTGCATGAAATGCTCCAGGTCCGATGACGGACGCAGCACACCGTTCTTGCAGGCACTCACGCACAACTGGCAGGCCGTACAGTGGTCGTAAAATGACTTGACGCTGCCCGAACCGAAAGGCACCAGACGCTCGGAACGCTCGGGAGCCTGTTTGTCAACAACCTGGGCAAAACCTCCGTGCATGTGGTCCTGTGCATGTACGGCTGCACTTGCAGTCAACACTGCACCGGTTACCAGGAATGCGCGACGACCCTCATCAACGGGTTCATCGGCCTTAACAGCACAAGATTTACCCTTGCAGACCGTCTTGAACTGTATTGCACCATCCTGACAGGTATCTATGCAGTCAAAGCAGTCCACGCATCGGCTGTAGTCAATCTTATGGTTCTTAAAATCAATGCACGATGCCTTGCAGCCGCGGGCACATTTTCCGCAATTAATGCATTTGCTCTCGTCAATCTGCGGGCGGAACATTGAGAAACGGCTGAAAAAGCTCAAAAGCGTGCCTACAGGGCAGATGGTATTGCAGTACTCACGTCCCCACATCCAAGCGCACACACAAATTATTATGAGTGTAAGTAGTCCGGTATGCAGCAGAGGCAGGGCAACCGAGCCCGATGCAGTTGCAACTATTGACTGGACCATACGGCCATAAGCGCTGTAAGGTGCAATCAGGGCAATGAGCATCTGGCCACTTGCCACCAACGAAACGATTGAGAGCACCAGTACTCCATAACGCACCCATTTGTGCTCACTTACAAACTTGAACTTATGGGTTTTCTTCTTTTTGAAAAGTTTTTCACCCTTGCGGCGTATCCAGATTACAAGGTCCTGGAATACACCCATAGGGCATATCACAGAGCAGTAGATACGGCCAAAAAGCAGTGTAAGCAGTACAATGCCTATAATCACGGCAATGTTCAGGGCAAGCAGCGAAGGCAGGAACTGGAGCTTTGCCATCCAGCCCCAACAGTTATGCCCTATTCCTGTAAACAGCAGCGTTATCCCCACAAGGAAAACCGCCGCCAGTAAGACTCTGATTTTTTTCAGCATCATAGTTGGTAATTGACTTGTTTGATAAGATTACAAATATACAAAGAATCAGGAGAATTCAATACTCTATTCCAAAATAGTACTCTCCGAGAAATAATAATCCCTCCTGCAATGGGGACGGTTCTGTTCGCGTAGGGGACGGTTCTGTTCGCGAACAGAACCGTCCCCTACGCGTTTTTTTCATTTGTGTTTGCGGACAAAGCCATCACTAAGGCCGGTAATGCGGGATATCTGCCTAAGACTAGCTCCATATTCTCTGAGCTCACGAATCAGGCTCGTTTTCATGACATCGGTATATCCGTCTATTTTTCGGATATAATCCTCTCCACAGATTGAAATGATGAATTCACGCACTTTTTCATCGGTAATTCTAAAGGCAGTATCGTTGTCAAAATCAAGCATTCTTTGTGTTTTAGGCAATGGTGTGTCAACTAGAGCTGTAAGTTCTTTTATCGAAATTTTTGAAAGAACAGCATGGGTTGCACAAACAGGTAATTCACATTTATCCGGTGATATGTATTCACGCCAACTGCTCCATGTATATTCTTTTACGGCCGATACTATTCCAGCAGCAACAGGATTCTGATGAATATACCTCAATAATGACACAAAGTAGTCCCAGTCATTAACAGGTTCACTCCTGAATCGGTCCTGAAAAAAGTGGCCTACTCTGTTGTACTTTTTGTTATAGTGTTGGGCATATGATATTGTCAAACTTTTTATAGATGAAGCAAGACTCTCATCAAGGTCTTTGATAAGCAGATGCACGTGATTGGGCATAAGACAATACGCATATAGTAAACAATGTGATTGTTGTGGATTACCATCATTATCACATGGATGGCACAGCCTGTCTAATAGCCTGATAAACTTCCAAAAGTCATTATCAGATTCAAAAATAGTTTGCTTATTGATACCTCTAAGCATCACATGGTAAATGCACGTTTCACTTGCCAATCTTGATTTACGAGACATATAAATTAGATTTTAAATAGGTTATTAGCTAAACGCAAATAAGGCTATCCGCTGGGTTCCGTTTCATGGTTCGGTCTAATTCTCAATGGCCCGAAACCCACTGAATAGTTTTTCTGGCTTATCTTTTAAGTAGTCCGCCCATCGGCAGACCGCCCGCAAATATAGCCTCCCCAACCATTCCCGCCAACTTTTTCCCCCACAAATTCACATGTTGCCTCCATTTTCGCAAATTCTGTCTTTCCCTAAAAAAAGTGGTTCTTCCGCAATTTAGTTGAAAGGCTGCCCTTAGCCATAGTCTAGCCATAGTCTAGGCATACTCTAGGCTCGCTCTAAGCTTACTCAATGAGTATGGGTAGAGTATGAGAAGGGTATGCCAAGGGTATGCCTAGAGTATGGGTAGAGTGAGAGTAAAACGAAGTTGATAACAAGATAATATGACTTAACTGAAGCAACTCAAACAAAGACTTGTCTTTTCAACTAAATTGCGGAAGAACCACCTTTTTTAGGGAAACGCAGATTGCAACAGTTTTGCAACGCCTAATTCTTGGCCTTTGATTATTTGAGTGATACTTTTGTCACAAATTCAATTCTGATGAAAGCGTCAAAACTCATATTCCTAGCATTGCTGCTGTTCCTGCAGGCAGCTGTTACTTGCGTCAAAACTCATATTCCTAGCATTGCTGCTGTTCCTGCAGGCAGCTGTTACTTGCGTGTTTGCACAAGACTATGACGGTAGGGAGTATTTCTGTTTAAGAGAAAAGTGGGGCAAGCCTGAGACTCCTAAAGAGGGCGAAATCATTCCACCCATATATAATATTCTTGCCGATGATTATATCTGCGGCTACACGGTTAACGGAATGTGGGATTTTTATCCTTACGGCCTTTATCTGATGCATGATGGTGACGGTTACATGATGGTGCTTAAATACTATTGTGATGATGATCAGGTACAGTCCGATACAATCCGTATTGATTCCAAACTGGCTAACCGTCTGCATGCATCGGTCAAGAAGACCCTTAAAAGAGCAGTTAAAAATACTACAATCCCCTGGTCTGAGATGGGAAGTCCTAATGTAACCGTATTTACAAAAAAGATGGCGGCAGACAGGAGGACGAGTCAGATTCCCGACAGCCTTTGGCTGGAACAGTACCACAAGTTCAATCATACTCCTGTAAGGCCCCGCTGGGCACCAAAGCCCATTAGTGATGAGGAAATGGAGGAATTCTTACGTCAGGGTGGACAGATAATAGAAATGGATACAACATGGTTCTATCTTGTTCCGGCAGGCGCTCAGCAATCCAATAACATGGAGAAGCTATGGAGACTTTTTTGCATGGGGTGAGATAGAACCATACTATGATGCCGGGCTCGCACAGGATAACCCGCAGACGCATTGGAAAGACAATAAGGCTGCAGGGTATGATATGTCAACATACAAGTATTGTAAGGGCTCCACTACAACATTGACCAAATACTGCAACAGGAGTGAATATGGTTACAATGGCTTTGTGGATAACAAGACAATACTTGACCCGGAAGATGATGTTGCACATGTAAAGTGGGGTGGAAGTTGGCGTATGCCTTCAAAAGAGGAGCTGGAAGAATTATGGGATAGCTGTACATGGGTTTTTACTACCCGAAACAATGTAAAAGGTTATGTGATCAGTAGTAATAAGCCTGGTTATACGGAACGTTCCATTTTCTTGCCTACCGCCGGAAATCGTATCGATATCAATCTTTATAACGTTGGCGTTGAGTTTGGATTATGGTCAAACTCAATAAATACGGATCGTCCCGGTCTTGCATGGATTCTGTCTTACAAGACTATGGATTACATCGGTCGTGGATTCGGTTTTTCAGTCCGTCCTGTCTGTCCAAAATAATTACTATATTTGCACATTGGATTAAGCCTTACAAGTATGAGAAAATTCCTTTCCACCCTGTTTATGATTGCATGGTCAATATCGGCCTTTTCCAGCAGTACATATTGGATACCGTTTTTTTCACCTGGTATGCTTATGGGTACGACCGTAAAAGGCGTAGTCCTGGATCAGGAAGATTGCTTTTATGGCCCGTATAAGAATAACACAATATTCACAATAAAGGTCTTGGACGATTTTGGTCAGGGCTTTCCAGATACAATCAAAGTAATGCATCATTTTTGGTATTGGGTTGAGGACGATCCGGAATATCAGCAAGAACTGCAAGCCACAGGGACAAAAATAAGTTATAGTGTAAAAGAGGGAAAGAAATATTACTTCGTTATCAGTCCAGAAGATAATGGGGAATATACTATATGGCGTTATTTCCGAATAAAGTATGGTAGGACATTTTGCAGTGAGGGATATTTCACAAAAGAAAAAGAAGAGAAGCATAAATTGGGAATGTCCGTCATGCGTTTTGATAGGATGTATCGTAAGGCCTTAAAGGAAATACTTGATTTTGTGGACTTAGGGTTGAGTGTAAAATGGTCATCTGCCAATGGTAACAGAATCGTATATTATGCTTGGGGAGACGAATTTCATACCTCGTTTGACTGGTCAACTTACCGATTATGTAAAGGTTCTGCAACAACACTCACCAAGTACTGTACAGATAGTATATATGGTTATCAAGGCTTCACTGATGGACTGACAACGCTAAAACCTGAGGATGATGTAGTTCATATTAGCTTGGGTGATAGTGGACGTATGCCTACAAAAGCCGAATTCCAGGAACTGATAGACAACTGTACCTGGACCTGGACCACTAGGGATGGTTTTTTAGGATATAAGATAACAAGTAAAAAACGCGGTTATAAAGGTCGTTCTATATTTTTGCCTGTTACCGGCAATAGCAATAGTATAGATCCTCCTAAAGACGTAATAGGTTGTTATTGGTCAAGCTCGCTCGACTCAATAACTCCAGACAACGCATGGATGTTATATTTTGATCGTGATAGCATTTGTATCCGTAATACATCCCGTAGTATCGGTATGTTCACCTGTCCCGTATGTGAGTAAAAAAACTATCCAAATAAGACAAGGACCGCCAATGCCCCAAAGCATCGGCGGTTCTTCGTGTAGGGGACGGTTCTGTTCGCGAACAGAACCGTCCCCATTGCGTTACTCTATTCCAAAATAGTATTCTCTGAGAAGTAGTAATCCCTGATAGGCTTGCATACCGTCTTTCCGCCCAGTGTCACGGTCTCCTCAAGCCTGATATCGGCCGATGAGGCTCCTACCTTTACAAGGAACTTGCCCGGAGCTATATTCCACTGGCGCTGACCGTTGTTGCTATAGTATCCAAACTGCTCTGTGTATAGTTTTACCTGTACTGTCTTGCTCTCGCCCGGCTGCAAAGAGACGCGGGCAAATCCCTGCAACTGAATGGGGCGGATATTCTGGTCTTGGGTTGTAGGTGAAAGGTAAACCTGAGCCACTTCATCGGCTGTTGCATTGCCGGTGTTCTTTACCGTAAAGGAAACGGTAAGAGACTCATCGGTTGTCTTGGCATCGGACACCTTAAGGTCAGAGTACTGGAATGTGGTGTAGCTCAATCCATAACCGAACGGCCACTGCACACGCGGATCCTGCTTAGTGGAGCGGTTGTAGCAGATTGGCTCATACAACTCCGTATTGGGATAGCTCACAGAGAGTTTGGCCGATGGAGACACATAACCGTAAAGGATATCGGCTACGGCATGACCGCCCTCTTCGCCCGGATACCAGGCCTGGATCACTGCAGCGCAACGCTCAGCCAGGCCTGACACCACCTGTGCGCGGCCTCCGAACATTACCAACACCACCGGCTTACCGGTCTTGATGAGCTCCTCAACAAACTGCTCCTGCTTGCCCGGCAGACGCAAGCCCATACGGTCACGGTTCTCACCGCACAGCATCACGTTCTCACCCATGGCGGCTATTATTACATCGGCCTTGGCAGCCAGACGCAGGGCCTCTTTCTTATCGGCCGTCTCACCTGACTGAACCATACGGTGCAGAATATACCAGTCCCAGGCGCGCTCATCGCCGTCTTCGCGGTATTTGGTTTCAAGTTCCTCGGTCCAGTCACAGCCACGAGAGTACATTATATTAGTTCCATATGGCTTGCGGTTATTCATACCCTCAAGCAACTTTACTATGTGAGGCTGGTCCTGGTCGGCAATATCCTCAACCTTTTTCCAGAAGTAGGACATGGCGGGATAGGTATAGTCACCGCACATGGCCCAGATGGAATTGGCATTGGGGCCTGTAACCAGTATGTTCTTTACGTCCTTGAGCGGCAGGATGCCGTTGTTCTCAAGTAATACCACGGACTGCGATGCAATATCATATGCCGTACGGCGTTCCTCGGGTGTGTCAAGAACTATCTTTTCCGTACTGTACAGGTAGGGATTTTCATCAAGAAGGCCGGCACGTATCTTGTGGCGCAACACATCCTTTACGGCACGCTCAAACGCCTCGGGCTTGACCAAGCCTTTGTCCAACGCCTCCTGCAGGTTGCGGTAATCGGACCCCTCGGGAAAATCCACGTCATTACCGTTGTTGATTGCCTGGGCGGCCTTTGCAGCAGAGCTGTTAAGGCCTGGAATCTGGCCGATGGCGGTATAGTCACTCACCACCATACCGTCAAAGCCCACATAGTCACGCAGAATGTCAATCAGTATCTCGCCGTTGGCCACGCAGTTGGTTCCATGAACGGCATGATATCCGGGCATGACTGTCCTGCCGCCTGCAACACGGATAATGGTCTCATGCGGCAGAAGGATCTCCTCCATAAGTTCCTTCTCGGGGGCATCACCACCGCCACCGTATCCCAGATAGTGCTTGGAGCAGGCGCCCACACCTTTTTTCAGGTCTCCCTGCTGAAGGCCGCGCACAAATGCGGTACCCATCACTGCACTCAGATAACCGTCCTCACCATAAGATTCCTCCAGACGGTTAAAACTTGGAGTGCGGCACACATCAACCATAGGTGACAGGGCCAGGATTCCTCCCATCTTGCGCATCAGCCTGCCAGTCTGGATGGTCTTGAGTTGGGCCAATTCCGGATTGAACGAGCCTGCCTGACCTATCTGCTGGGGATATACCGTGGCGCCCAAAGTATTGATTCCTGACAGGACCTCCTCATGGAATAGCGCCGGAATACCGTTAGGCGTGTTATTCATAAGCCAAGCCTGAAGCTGAGCTACCATGTCACGCAAATCATTGGGGTCACGCGGCTGCTGCAGGGCGAACTGTGAGAAATGACCTATTCCGTAAGGAATCAGTTTGCGGCACTGTACGGTATCAAGTTTGCCCTGTTCATCAAAAAGCACATCCATATACATACTGCGCAACTGAGCAATGCGTTCCTGTTGAGGCATACGCTCATACAGATCATCAACCTGCCGCTCCAAATCACTATCCTGTTTGCACGAAGGTATCAGACACAATAACGACACACAGAATATAATCAATCCTTTTCTGTCCATATTCCTGTTTTTTAACTTGATTGTCTTCATTTTGTATGATCAGTTGGGTTACCACAAATTTAATAAAAAGGTAAAAAGAACGGTTATTAATATAAATATTGTACATTTGTAACATCGATACGGTGATGTCGCCACCCGCGGTGACGGCATAGAGGGAATCCGGTGTAAATCCGGAACAGTGCCCGCTACTGTAACGTTCATATATCCTGGAGAAATCCTATTGCCACTGCTTAATGAAAAGGACGGGCGGGAAGGCATCTCAGGGGAGAACAGAGTCAGGAAACCTGCCGTATCAGTTTTAAAGGATAATGGTTTCGGTGTCAAAACCAGTCCACACTTTGATTTATCAGAACAATTAATGCTAAAGAAATTATTTTTTTTAGTGTTTGCATGTACCGTCATGCCAGCATGGGCACAGGTTACTCTTGGCGGTATAGTCATTGACTCTGAAACAGGCAAGCCTGTCCAGGGAGCAAACATCCGTGTAGAGCACAGTCTGAGTGGCAGTTCAACCAACAGCAAGGGAGAGTTCACCATCAGCAACCTGCCTGATCAGGAGAGTTACAAACTGAGTGTAACCCACGTTTCATATCTGCCTGTAAATGTCAGCACGGTCCAGGACAACAGCATAATCATCAAGATGCAGGAGAGTTACATCAATCTTGGGCAGGTGGTCGTAACCGGTACCGGAACTCACCGCCGCATGACCAACTCTCCCGTGCCCATACAGGTAATCACAAGCAAGGATATTGAGAACGCAGGCGCCACATCACTTGAGGATGCGCTCACCAAACTGTCACCTAACATAACCACCATGACCAACGGTATGGGCACATTCCTCAATCTTAACGGAATGAGCCAGGACTATCTGATCATTCTGGAGAACGGACACCGTCTGGGCGGTGACGAGCGGCTGGCGCGCATAAGTACCGGAAATATCAAACGTATTGAGATACAGAGCGGTGCAGCATCGGCCCTATACGGAAGTGAGGCCATTGGAGGTGTAATCAATATCATAACCGATGACTCCAAAAGCGGTATAGGAGCATCCGGTTATACCCACTACACCAGCAAGGGCCGATTCACACAGAACATTGATGCCGATGTATCATCGGGCCGCCTGTCATCATACACTACCTATCAGCGCAAGGAGGCAGACAACTGGCAGGTGAATGACATTGACGAGGAGGGGTACCAGACCGGGCGCCCCATGTCAGCAGGATACCGTTCCGACAACCTGAGCCAGCGTTTCACATACGCCGTGAATGACAAGTTCAACCTATCGTTACGCGGCAACTACAATGATTATGAGACACGCCGCCCTGAGACTGCCACATATTTCAAAAAGAGCGGCAACAATTATAAGGAGACGCAGGCCTACTCCTACAACATGGCGCACCGCACATGGCTGTACGGTCTAAGTGCCGACTACATGATAAGCCCATCGGCCTACATTGAGGCTGATTTCTACAGTGACAACTTTACTTCATCATACAAGTATTTCTCAAAGAGCGGAACGTTCCTGCCAGGTGATGAGCAGACACGCAAGGAGACCGCGTATTATGACGGAACTGTCAAGGGAATATTCAAACCCAATGACATGAACAAACTGTCAGTTGGCATAGAGTATATAAACGAAAGGCTTGACAGTGAATCTGACAACATAAGCAAAGAGAGCATGTATACTGCCGCCGCATTTGTACAGGACGAGATCTCAATCACTGGAAACATACAGGCTGTGGTTGGCGTGCGTTATCTCTACAACGGCAACTTCAAGAGTCATGCCACACCCAATGTTTCAGTTATGTACAAACCTGGTAATTTCCGATTCAGGGCAGCATTGTCGGCCGGTTACCGCTCTCCCACCCTGAGCCAGATTTACGCCACGGACCAGAGCAAGACATCAAGCCGTGCCACGGTTGGCAATCCGGACCTCAAACCTGAAAAGAGCCAGTCAGCATCGGTCAACGCAGAATTCTCAAATCAACGCCTCTCAATATCAGTTACGGGACTTATTAATAATGTGACTGATATGATCAATTACCGCGTCCTGTCCGATGCAGAGATATCAGCTTTAGGGTATGATGCACTGCATGCTGATTTCAGTACCATACGCCAACGCAGCAATGTTGATGAGGCGCATATCAAGAGCCTAAGCGTCAACACAAATGTTTATGTGGGGGCCGGATTCACCCTGGGCGGCGGGTACATTCTGACAGACACCAAGGCAATAAGTGATGGCAAGGAGACGCCTGTTGACAAGAGTGTCAAGCACAGCGGCAACGTAAACGCCCGCTGGGATCACAACTGGGGAGGTTATCACCTTAACGTCAACCTTAACGGGCACATACAGGGCGAACGTTGGTCAAGCACCTACGGCTATGCCCCCGCCTACAGTCAGTGGGACCTGAACACCACTCATACATTCTATGTTGAAGACTTTATACTGGAGCCCGGCATCGGTATTGAAAATATATTCAACGAGCGTGACACAAGACCCTGGAATAGTAATTTCTCTACTGTAAACCCCGGTAGAGCAGTCTATGTGAGCCTTGCAATGAAATTCCGCAAATGAGAAAGAGCATAGTCATATTGTCCCTATTGTTCTCCATACCGGTTCTGGCGCAGGAGGCGACCACTCTGAACGAGAAACTGGACGATGTGGTAATTACGGCCACCGGTACTCCTCATACACTTAAGAACGTCCCCGTACAGACCGAAATAATTTCACGCAAGCAGATTGAACAACTGGGTGCCGCATCATTTGAGGATATTCTGTCACAACTGAGTTCCGGATTTGATTTCAATCCTGGCGATATGGGCAGCCAGATGACACTGAACGGATTGGGCAACAATTACATACTGATAATGATTGACGGCAAGCGCCTGAACGGTGACAACGGCGGCGAGAATGACTTAGGCCGTATTGACCCACATAACATAGACCATATTGAAATTGTAAAAGGTGCAGGCAGCGCACTGTATGGCAGTGATGCAATAGCCGGAGTGGTCAATATCATCACCCGACGCCATGATGACCAGGCCCTGTATCTTGAAAACACCACAAGAGCCGGTTCTTACAAGGACCTTAGACAGCACAACAGCATCGGATTCAGCCTTGGCAAGTTCACAAGCCTTACCGCATTCCAGATACAGCACACTGACGGTTGGCAGAACACAGGTGAGGAAAACCCCGCTGAGACAAAAGGTGCACCCATCTATGACTCACGTAACAAGACAGTCAACATGTACACCAACGGCCAGTTGAGCCAGCGAATTACATATAACCCTAACTCGAGGCTATCATTTGAAGCTGACGGTTACCTTTACCGCAAACGTATCTATCGGCCCACGGACGGAATACACAGAGGTATTGACATTAATCTGTATGACTTGAAATACCGTGATGCAGGAGCATCGTTAGGAACAGAATTCAGGTTGAATGACACAGACTATCTGACATTTGACATTGACTGGAACCGTCACGCCTATTACTATCATTATACAGCCGAAGTTACCTGGCAGGACGGCTATCTGCCTACAGGAGAACTCACACATGATTACCCATATTTCAGGGATCAGGAAAATCTTCAGAGTGACCAGCAGCGCACCATGTCTGAACTGAAAGGTATTTTCTCACTGCCATACAGCAACCTGATCAATGTTGGAGCGGAATATCGTTATGACTACCTGAACGCTCCCATGCGCGTCAGCAACGGTGAGGCCAATGACTGGACTGCAGCATTATACATGCAGGATGAATTTACGGGACTTGACTGGCTCAACATAACAGCCGGAATCCGGTTTATAGATAACAAGGCTTTCGGCTTTCACGCAACGCCTAAGGTTAGCGCCATGTTCAAGGTTTCTGATTTCCGTATTCGGACCGGCTGGAGCAAAGGGTTCAAATCCCCCACCCCAAAAGAACAGGATTACCATTATATCCGCCCCATGGGTGGCACTCAGTACCTCTACTTAGGAAACCCCGACCTGAAAGCCCAGACTTCAGATTATCTGTCGGCCAGCATTGAATTCAGTCACAAAGGGTTATCGGCATCTGTAACCGGCTATAGGAACATTCTGGAGAATATGATAACACTGGTGAACGTGGATGTGAGCCAGATACCTATCGGAACCGCCGAATATACAGGTGACGGCAGTGAAAGGATCGTTCCCAGAATGTATATGAATATGGAGAATGCACAGACATCAGGAATAGACGTTTCTGTCACCTGGCGCATAAATTCAGAATTCACATTAGGAGGCTCATACAGTTGGCTCGACACCAAAGCCAATATCTACAACACGGATCACAGCCGGCTTGAAGAGGTCACCATTGATGGTATGGCTAACCATAAGGGCAATATCTACGGCACCTGGCAGCACCGCTTTAATGATGCGTACCGTCTGGGATTAGGCATTTACGGACGCGCCAGCAGCACCCGATATTATCAGAACAACGGCAACGGCAAACCGTATCAGATATGGAAACTGACAACGACCCATGACATAGGCCGCAGCAAAAAAGGTCTGATATGGCGTGTTGAAGCCGGTATAGACAATATCCTTAATTACAAGGAGACAACACCGCACGGACTGCATTACGGCACTACTACTCCTGGCAGGACTTTCTACTGCACGTTCAGTCTTAAGTTCTCTAAGGGAAAGAAGATTAACACTAAGGATGTGGAACGGGGGAGTTTGGATGAGGACGATTAAAAATTGAAAATTAAAAACCTATATCATTAACTTAAAAACAAAAAAAATGAGAAAATTCAGGTTTATTCTGACGGCTATGGCCGCCGTAGCAGGTTTCAGCTTCATAAGCTGCAACAATGACTCCAAAGATGAGGAGATCAAGTACAATTACACCATTTTCCAGAAGGCAGTAGATGATCAGATCAGCCAGAATAAGCAGCATGACAATGCTATTCTGCTGGTAGCATTCGGTTCAACCTGGCAACAGGCATTCGATGCTTTTGATGCAACAGTAAAAGCTTACAAGAAAGCTTTCCCCCAAAGTGACATCTACATCAGCTTCAGTTCTGCCATCTGTAGGAATCAGGCTGCTGCCGGTGAGCATGCAGACGAAGGTGCCGAGATACGTCAATATTATGCCCCTGATTTCTGGCTCCACGGATTTGGTGCAGCCAAATACAAAGAGATAACTGTTCAGTCACTTCAGGTAATTCCCGGTGAGGAGTTCGCAAATGTCGTAGGTGATATCAAAGACTTTGTAAACAACAAATTCGGTGATCTTGACCAGAATTACATTGACAATGGCGTAAAGATCAAGCTTGGACTTCCGTTGTTAGCCAGTGTTGATGATGTAAACAATGTTGCTGAAATAATTGATGACCTGTATGCTGATTCAGTTGCAGACGGAGTCATGGCATTCATGGGACACGGCAACCCCAATGATTATGATACCTATAACGCAAACATCCGCTATGAGCAACTTGAAGAAGCCCTTCAGGATCTGAAGCCGGGTAAATACTATGTCGGCACAGTAGATGCACCAGACAACTATAAGGTTCAGGTTCTTGAGCGCATGAACGATGATAATATTCCTAATGGAACAAAGGTATATCTGCATCCTCTTATGTCTATTGCAGGTGATCACGCACACAACGATATGGGTGGTGATGATGACGCTTGGGAAGATGGATATGAAGAAAATGAGGAAGGTGAAGTTGAGGATACCAGTTGGAAAAGTTATTTCTCACACTACAACGGTTTCCAGCCTCAGAGCATTATGAAGGGCTTGCTTGAGATTTCTGAAATCCGTCAGGTGTGGATTGATCACACAAAGGATGCTGAGTACTTCTACGAGGGTGCCGAAGAATAATAGCCCGTACAATCTTTTCAATTCCGCTATCCGGTGAGTATGATAGGAGCTCACCGGATAACGGTTTTGGCTTTTTAAATATCTTTGTGTTATGAAAAAGACTACACTCCTCCTTCTGGTTGCCGCTATTATCATTGCCGGATGTAAGAACCGTTCTGCTGGCGCACGTAAGGGCATCGGCGGTACTGCCGATACCACAACCATAAAGTATGCTCAGGGATTCACTATGACCTACTTAGGCGACATACGTCTGATTGATTTGCAGGACCCCCAAAAAGAGGAGACACAGTCTTTCCATTATGCACTTGTTCCCAAAGATGGGACCAAACAGGAGATTCCTGAGGGTTACACTCCCATTCCCGTACCCATAAGCAAGGTTATCTGCATGACATCACTCCAACTCTCAAGTTTCATAAAGTTGGATGAACTTGATGCCGTGGTAGGAATAACCAGCACCCGACATCTCTTTAATGAGGAGATGAACCAGCGCCTCAAGGACGGCCGCACGCACAAGATAGGCATTGAAGGAAACTTTGACAATGAAGTCATCATGGCCGTAAACCCCGATGTCATACTTATTTCACCGTTCAAACGCGGCGGCTATGATGCCCTTAAAAACGTTGACATTACCCTTGTGCCCCATCTTGGCTACAAGGAGACCACACCCCTTGGACAGGCAGAATGGATCAAGTTTGCCGGTATGTTGTTAGGATGTGAGCAGAAGGCCGACAGCATATTCAGCGGTATAGAGGAGCGTTATCTTGCGTTGACAAAACTCACAACTAATGTTAAGCACCGCCCTGTAGTGTTCAGCGGAGAACTACAAGGCGGCAACTGGTATGCAGTTGGCGGCCAGAGTTTCCTGGCACGCATTTTCAAGGATGCGGGCGGAGACTATTTCCTTAAGGATGACCCCCACTCCGGCGGCTTTACCATGGATTATGAGGTGGTATATAGCCAAGCAGCCAATGCCGACTACTGGCGCATAGTAAACAGCTATCAAGGTGATTATTCATACAAGGTCCTGGCCGATGACGACACCCGTTACACTGATTTCAAGGCTTGGAAAGAACATGGCGTAGTGTATTGCAACATGAGCAAGACACCGTTCTATGAGAGCATGCCTATGGAGCCGGAACTTGTACTGAGTGATTTCATCAAGGTGTTCCATCCGGAACTACTGCCCGATTACACTCCTCATTATTACGAACTTCTAAAATAGAATTAGTATATTCGTGGTTCAATGAAGCGCTCGGTTATTATAAACATGCTTGTTATAACGACACTGATTCTGGTGCTGTTCCTGCTCAATGTGGCTCTTGGCTCGGTGAGCATCCCTACTCGTGCGGCATGGAACATATTATGGGGCGTTCCTGACCAGGATCCAATATGGACCAATATCATCCTTAAATCAAGGGTACCTCAAACCCTTGTGGCAATAGTGGCCGGCGCAGGTCTGGCCATCAGCGGTCTGCACATGCAGACTGTTTTCCGCAACCCTCTGGCAGGACCGTCAGTTCTTGGTATCTGCTCCGGTGCCAGTTTAGGTGTTGCATTCGTGGTGCTGCTCTCCGGCAGCATAGGCGGCGTGGCACTCAGCCGTCTGGGATTTGCAGGTGACATAGCACTAACTGTTGGCGCAATTGCTGGAGCACTTGCAGTGATGGCGCTTATAGTTTATGTGTCACAGCGTGTCAAAGGTAATGTTACACTGCTCATTATAGGCGTGATGATTGGCTATGTGGCCAATGCCATCATCGGCGTTCTAAAATATTTCAGCGTTGAGGAGGATATCCGTGCATACGTGGTGTGGGGCTTGGGTAGTTTCAGCCGAGTATCAGGAAACCAGATGTCACTATTCGTGACCATGATGTGCATCCTGCTCCCGCTCTCTTTCTTACTGACCAAGACACTTAACCTGCTCCTGCTGGGTGACGCTTACGCCCGCAACCTGGGGCTTAACATAAAGCGCGCACGACTGCTTGTAATCAGCTACTCAGGTATTCTGGTGGCTGTGGTTACCGCTTACTGCGGTCCCATCAACTTTTTGGGATTGGCCGTACCGCATCTGTGCCGCGCGGTGTTCCGTACATCGGACCATCGTATTCTTACACCTGCCTGCGTGCTTATGGGTGCGCTGTTTGCACTTGCATGCAGTCTGATTGCACGTATGCCGGGCATTGAGGGCGCTCTGCCCGTCAACTCGGTTACAGCACTTGTGGGTGCACCTGTTGTGATATCAGTTTTGTTCCGTCGCCGTAAAGAAGATACTGCCGAATAATATGAAAGAACCAACCATCCAGATAGAGTCCCTGAGTACGGGATACCGTGGCAAGAACAACGTGACAGTTGTTGCCCATGACATCAACGCCACCATCCGCGGAGGCGAGCTTACATGCCTGCTCGGCCCCAACGGTGCAGGCAAATCCACACTGTTGCGTACACTGTCGGCGTTCCTGCCACCCGTAAGCGGTAATATAACAATCATGGGCCGTAACCTTAACGACTATTCTGATAAGGAACTCGCCAAGACCATCGGTGTTGTTCTGACTGAAAAGACGGATTTAAGGAACATGAGCGTTGAGGACCTGATTGGTTTGGGCCGAAGCCCTTACACCGGATTCTGGGGCACCCTTCATGAGGATGACCGCCGTGTCGTGGCCGAGGCTATAGAGATGGTGGGCATCGGCCCGCTTAAGGACCGCATGATACAGACACTTAGTGACGGCGAACGTCAGAAAGTAATGATTGCAAAGGCGCTTGCCCAGCAGACTCCGGTGATTTTCCTTGACGAGCCCACCGCATTCCTGGATTTCCCCAGTAAGGTAGAGATAATGCAGTTGCTGCATACTCTGTCCCGCACCACCGGCAAGACAATATTCCTGTCAACACATGACCTGGAACTGGCCCTGCAGATAGCCGATACAATCTGGCTTATGGACAAGGAGAAAGGAGTCATGATAGGAACACCTGAGAGTCTGGCATCTGACGGTTCACTGAACAGTTTCTTCTCACAAAGAGGAATAGAATTCAACATACACAAAGTTGACGGTTCACTCTGCATAATCCCCAAACTGGCACATTAGGGACAGTCCCCCTGTGCCATTTTTCAAGAAAATGAAGAACGGAAAGATATATGTGGCCGGTATAGGACCGGGAAATGAGGCCGATGTCACACCGGCTGTAGCCCAGGCATTGCGCAGCAGCGACGTGGTTGTGGGATACAAGTACTATTTCAGATTTGTGGAGCAGTATTTAAACCCAGGAACCGAGTGCGTTGATACCGGTATGAAACGTGAGCGTGACCGTGCGCAGCAAGCTTTTGAACTTG
>CACWIN010000051.1 GCA_902760965.1 uncultured Bacteroidales bacterium
GGCCCGTACAGGAATGGGCGTGGAGGAGATTCTGAACGCAATTGTGGAGCGCATCCCGCATCCCGTGGGTGACCCAGAGGCTCCGCTGCAGGCTCTTATCTTTGACTCCGTATTCAACTCTTTCCGCGGAATCATAGCATATTTCAAGATTGAGAACGGCTGCATCCGCAAGGGTGACAAGGTAAAGTTCTTCAATACAGGTAAGGAATATGATGCCGATGAGGTTGGCGTGCTCCGTATGGATATGGTGCCGCGCGACGTGATGACCACAGGTGATGTGGGCTATATCATATCGGGCATAAAGACATCGACCGAGGTCAAGGTGGGTGATACCATCACTCATGTGGCCCGTCCCTGCGACAAGGCGATTGCCGGATTCGAGGAATCCAAGCCGATGGTGTTTGCAGGCGTATACCCAATTGAGGCCGATGAGTTTGAGGACCTGCGTGCTTCACTTGAAAAACTGCAGTTGAACGATGCCTCGCTGAGTTTCTTCCCGGAGTCATCGGCTGCATTAGGATTCGGATTCCGTTGCGGATTCCTGGGCCTTCTGCACATGGAGATTGTACAGGAGCGTCTGGACCGCGAGTTTGACATGAGCGTCATAACCACCGTGCCTAACGTATCATATATGGTGTATGACAAGCAGGGTAACGCTATCGAGGTGCACAACCCCAGCGGTATGCCGGACCTTACATTGATTGATCATATTGAAGAGCCGTATATTGATGCTTCAATAATAACCACTACTGAGTATATCGGCCCCATCATGACCCTGTGTCTTGATAAGCGCGGTGAACTTGTTAAGCAGCAGTTTATAGCCGGTAACCGTGTGGAGATATATTTCAAGCTGCCCCTGGGTGAGATTGTTATTGACTTCTATGATAAGCTTAAGAGCATATCAAAGGGTTACGCATCATTTGACTATCATCCTGCAGGATACCGTCCTTCAAAACTGATAAAGCTGGATATACTGCTTAACGGAGAGCCTGTGGATGCGCTCTCAACCCTTACCCACGTGGATAACGCATATGACCTGGGCCGCCGCATGTGCGAGAAACTCAAGGAGCTCATACCGCGTCAGCAGTTCGATATAGCAATCCAGGCAGCCATCGGCTCCAAGATCATTGCCCGCGAGACCATCAAGCAGGTGCGTAAGGACGTGACCGCCAAGTGCTACGGCGGTGACGTGTCACGTAAGCGCAAGCTTCTGGAAAAGCAGAAGAAGGGAAAGAAGCGCATGAAACAGATAGGCAACGTAGAGGTCCCCCAGAAGGCCTTCCTTGCTGTACTAAAACTCGACTAGCGAGCAGAAGGGCACACAGGGGCACAAAGGGGACGGTTCTTTTTGTGCCCCTCTTTTTATCTTGTAAGAGAACTTCTTGGGTAACATCACAGGGGCACAAAAAGAACCGTCCCCTTTGTGCCCCTCCCCTTATTCTTTCTGATAGAGGAATCGTTTGATACTCTTTTTGGGAGTTTTCTCGAACTCCTCGTGGTAGATGCGTATCTGGGAGATTTTCTCGTAGGCGGGCAGGATGTTGTTCAGCTCCTGACGGTTCTGCTCCATCACCTCGGCTATCTGCTCATCGGTCATGCCGGACTTCATGGCCTCGTCAAAGTCTGGATACACCAGAGCTACCAGCTTATCGGACTCAGAGATTACAACAGACTCGTTTACAAGGTTCATGTTGTTCAGGTGGTCCTCAATCTCCTCGGGGTAGATGTTCTGGCCCGAAGGACCAAGAATCATGCTCTTGCTGCGGCCCTTAATGAATATGTTGCCGTCCTTGTCCATGATACCCAGGTCGCCGGTGTACATCCAGCCTTCGGGGTCGATGGTCTCCTCGGTCAGCTTTTCGTTCTTGTAATAACCCAGCATCACGTTGGGACCGCGGCAGATTATCTCGCCGGGAATGTGCTCGGGATCGGAACTCAGTATCTTGACCTCCATGTTGGGCACGGGCTTGCCGCATGATCCGGGTGCGAATGTGGTCTTGTCATCATATGCTATGATGGGTCCGCATTCTGTGGCGCCGTAACCAACGGTGTAGGGGAAATGTATCGATGATACGAATCTCTCAACCTCCTGGTTAAAGGGTGCACCGCCCAAGATAACCTCATAAAAGTTTCCGCCGAATCCCTTTATCATCTCCTCGCAGACTTTCTTCTTGATCTGCTCGTTTACAATAGGCACTTTGAGCAGGAACTTCATCTGCGGAGTTTCAAGCTTGGGTAGTATGTTCTTCTTTATGATCTTTTCGATTACAAGAGGAACCGATACGATAAGTGTGGGCTTGATTTCGCCAAGAGCCTGGAATATGATCTTTGGGCTCGGCAGGCGGGTCAGGAAGTAGATATGGCATCCCATCAGGAACTCATGGAAGAACTCAAAAGAGAATCCGTACATGTGAGCCATGGGGAGCATTGATATGATTCTGTCGCCCGGTTGCATAACAAACAGGGCTTTACGTCCAAACAGATGGTTGCTTATGAGTGAACGGTAGGGGAGCATCACGCCCTTGGAGAATCCGGTTGAGCCCGATGTATAGTTTATCATGGCCATGTCATCAAAACCGGCTTCATAGTAACGTACATCCTTTGATGTGAACTCCTTGGGATACTTGCGTCCAAACAGTTCGTTAAGGTGCTCACGGGCATAGGTGAGCTTTTCATTACGGGATATTACCAGTTGGAACTCATCAAGAGTTATGATCCCTTCCAGATTGGGCATTGATGCCTCGTTCAGGTTCTCCCATATCTGATCGCCAGCAAAGAACAGTTTGGTCTCGGAGTGATTTATAATATGGTGTATGTTGTCAGCCTTGAACTCGTGAAGAATTGGAACAACCACTGCGCCGTATGATATGGCGGCAAGGCAGGCAGTACCCCAGTTGGAACTGTTTTTTCCGCACAGTGCAATACGGTCGCCGGGTTTCAGTCCGGCCTCCTCAAAAAGAATGTGCAGTTTGGCTATGCGTCGGGCCACGTCGCGGTAGAGCAGGGTGGCACCCTTATAGTCGGTGAAAGCTTCCAGATTCCAGTTCTTGATTATGGAACTGCTGATGTATGCGTTCAGGTTCTTCTCTGTAAAGACATTGTCAGATCTGTCGTAATGATCAATCATATTGTGTAGTGTTATTTGTTCAACTGATAGTTTCTCTCTCCGAATATGGAACTGCCGATGCGTACCATATTGCTTCCTGCCTCAATGGCAAGCTCATAATCACCGCTCATACCTGCCGATATTGTGTTGAAACAGGCACTGTCAGCAAAATATTTCTGTTTGTAAGTATCAAAGATTTCCTTAAGACGGCCAAACTCGCGGCGTACCTGTGCCAGGTTGTCGGTATTGGTGGCCATTCCCATTACACCGCCTATGGTAATGTTGCTCAGGTTTTTCCATTCTCCCTGTTCAAGCATTGCCGTGCATTCATCGGGCGTAAAACCAAATTTGGTCTCCTCACTGGCAATATGAAGTTGCAGATAGCAGGTAATGTGACGTGAAAACCTGGCAGCCTGACGGTCTATCTCAACAAGTTTGTCATATGAATCAACTCCCTGTATGACCGATACATACGGAGCCATCATCTTAATCTTGTTGCTCTGAACATGACCAATAAAATGCCATTCGATATCTTTGGGCAGGACCTGGCTCTTGGCTGTCATCTCCTGAACCTTGTTCTCGCCAAAAATGCGTTGTCCCGCATTGTATGCTTCCTGGAGCATCTCAACGGGATGAGTCTTGGAGACAGCCACAAGCCTTACGCCAGACGGCAGTGTGGCCTTGATTCTGTCCAGATTCTCTTTAATATCCATCTTGGATTCCTTATAATATCGACGCAAAGGTAGTCAACAGTTACCGTCCTCTCTTTTGCGTAATTACATTATTTATCCTTATATGCACACTTAATTATAGTTTGTGCATGTTTTTCGGTTTAAAATCTTTATCTTCGCGACTTGAAAATGGCACTATACGATGGAGAAGTTCCTGGCCAGAAGACTGTATGGTAGGGACGAGGGCGTAAAAGGCGGCTCGCGTCCTGCAATTATCATTGCCACTACCGGTATTGCGGTGGGTTTAATGGTAATGATCATTACTTTGGCCGTGACCCGCGGATTCAAGAGCGAGATCCGTGACAAGGTGATGGGATTCTCCCAGCACATTACGGTTACCAACTATCATGTAGGTATGGGAACAGTTGAGGAACCTGTAACCTGTACTGATTCAACCATGAATGCATTGCTGGCCAAGAGCCTTATTGAGCGTGTCCAGCCATATGTAAATAAACCGTGTATTGTAAGGACCGATGAGGCCTTTCACGGCTTTATGCTCAAGGGTATCAACGCCGATTATGACCGCGCATTCCTGAACCATTACATGATTCGTGGAGGTTTTCCCAGTCCTCAGGATTCCGTTGGCAGCAACTGGATAGTGCTGTCCCGAACAGTGGCCGATATGCTGGGACTGGATGTTGGTAGCAGGGCCGATGTATATTTTATGCAGAGCCAGGTCCGTATACGCCGTCTTACGGTGACGGGTATTTACGAAACAGGCTTTGTGGAATATGACCGTATGTTTGGTATATCTGACCTTTTGCTGCTGCAGCGCCTTAATGAATGGACTCCTGACCAGTACAGCGGACTGGAAATCCGATTGAACAACCCCAATAAGGTTGATTACGGATACGGACAGGTTCGTGAGGTAGTGACCGAACTTGAAAAGGTTACCGATGAGGATTATCTGGTACAGACTATGTACGATACACATTACGGACTGTTTGCATGGCTCGGAGTGCTGGATCTGAACGTATGGATAATCCTGGCCCTGATGCTGGGCATTGCAGGATTTACCATGATTTCGGGTCTGCTTATTATCATATTTGAGCGGACTGCAACCATTGGTACACTTAAATCCATGGGTGCATCAAACAGCATGATCCGAAACATATTCATACGTTTGGCATCATACATTATATTAAAAGGTATGGCTATTGGAAACGTGATAGGAATTACAATCTGTCTTATTCAGCAATGTTTCCGCGTACTTCCGCTTGATCCCGTCAACTATTACCTTGACAGCGTTCCCATGCAGCTTGGGCTGGGCTGGCTCATAATCCTGAATGTGGTCATGTTCATCCTCTCTATGCTGATGATGCTTATACCCAGCGCCGTCATCTCCCGCATTGTTCCCTCCAAGTCAATCCGCTTTGAATGACCCGATAGGGACTGACCTCTTTATTACATAGCAGTGACTCCATACCGGCACGCAGTTCCGGCATGGGGCATTTGGTGTCGCGCTCTACGATCAGGGTCTTGAGCCCGGCATAAGGGCGTATCTCCTCTTCTATGTCCTTAAGTGGGCGGTCCTTGCCAAAGTATGCCTGGGCAAAGTTCTTCCAGAATTCTATGGCAACAGGTTTGGTCATGTGGAATGCCTCCTCAATGAATTCAGCCTTACTCAAGACACAGCACAGGTATACCATGCCCAGGTCAAACATTTTGTAACCGTAACAAAAATCACCCAGGTCAATAAAATACCGGTCAGTATCTGTGAATATGGCATTGCCGTACTGCAGGTCTCCGTGTATGGCGGTATCGGTATCGGGGGCATCGGCAATGAAACGGCCTATGCGGTCCTTCTGCGCGGGGGTAAAGAACGGGTTGTCATTGAGCAGACGGTAATAACGGTCCTTTACGCACTCAAACTGGGTGGTATCCACATGCACCTGGTGCAGTTTAAGGCACATATCGGCAAACTGCTCTGCATACTGCCCGACAAGTTCGGGATTGTCGCCTGTAGCACGTGCAAATGACTTTTTACCCAATATGCGGCGGAACCTTATACCGTAACGGCCATCATCGGTAACCACATAGTCACCGGGCTCAGGAGTAGGGATGCCCATATCATAGACCTTGCGGGCAAGCTGCATCTCATCCAAAGGCTGCTGTATCTTACCGGGAAGGTAGAGTTTGAGCATAATGCCCGGGTCGGTCTTATGGTTGTAGCTCTCGCCGTTAGCTCCGCCTCCGGACAGCTCGTAGTCATTCAGTGAGATTCTGATCGGGTTCATTTGTTGTTACTGAAAACTCTGTTTATCAACCATTCAAACTCCTGGAATGCAAAGGTGTCCTCCAGCTCGCGCAGTGAGTCTGCGAGACCGCGGTAATGCCACTCATGCTCCTTGGGGTCTTTGACACGGAATATATCCCAGATGGTGTCTCCTTTTACATACTGGTCACGGGCAATGGCACGCATGTTGGAGAGCTTGTCTCCCATGGCCACTATCTTGGCGTCACGTGAAACCTTGGCAAGACGGTCTATTGCAGCCTGCTTGCGGTCATGCCAGCTGTCTTCTTCAGAGCGGCCTTCAAATACCACGTCAGTCTCTGAACTGACAAGTGATGCAACTCTGTCACCGAACTCGGCGCGAATCTGCTCTATGGTTACGTCTGTATCCTCAACCGTGTCATGGAGTGCCGCAGCGGCCAATATCTCCTGATCCGAGGTTATTGTGGCGGCTATGGAGACTGCCTCCATGGGATGTACTATGTAAGGAAAGCCTTTGCCACGCCTTTCGGTTCCGGCGTGGGCTTTAACCGCAAAGAGTATGGCGCGGTCAAGAAAAGCGGTATCAAGTGGTTTGTTTGGCATTTATAATAATCAGTTTTGAGTGTTCATAAAGGGAAGGTCCTTTGACTGCTCCAAAAGCAGTTCGGCAATGGTCTCATTGCTTGCAGACTCACCGTTCAGGATATCAAACATGTGTTTAATTCCACTCTTGCCTCCTCCGTTCTTGAGAATGTAAGCAATACAAAGGTCCTGCGGTCCGATTGACGATGAAATGATATCCAGGTCTGTAAGGCCTATCTGATAGCATGCAATCTGGTATGCACCTTCGGAGTAGTCTTTGATCACCTGGGTAATGTCGCCAAGGGTTGAGAGTCCAAGACTCTTGAATACGGTAAGGTAGGGCATGAGCGGGTCATCCTGTATCTCGGCCTGGTTCATTGAGGCTATACGCTTGTTGAGCTGACCAAACGGATTGAGCTCCAGATAACTGCGGAATGTATCGCCGTCAATAGGAACCTCGTTAAGGTTACCGGAACGGACCAGAGCCTGAACACGGCGGCGGTAGTCGGTTAGTTCAATTCGTATTTTGCTGAACTCATCGTCAACCAGTTCCAGCAAACCGGCCAGACGGCTCATGCTACGCATATAGCGTTTGGGTATCTCAACCCCCGATTTGTAACCGGTATCATGATCCATATTGGCCCAGGCGTGCTGCAAAAGGGTACGCATCTGGATTTCAAAACGATACGGAAAACCTGGAACTGAGCATATGTAATGCAGTGACAGGTAACCAAAACTGTCTATCTCATGAATCTTGCGCTTGTCCACAGAGTTTTCCCAGTCTACGGTAAACAGACGTTCCACGGCCGATGCAACCTTGTCAACATCGTCAAGATAGAAAGTTATGACCCTGAGACCGAGTATATCGGTCAAGTCAGCCAGACTTTTGTACTTGTGTCCCTTAAGTTCCAGTTTGCCGGCCAGTGAATCATAGGCCTTGACGCGCGATTCAATTGCGGCAACCAGCAGGCCAGAATCGGCAAGAGTTTTCTTTAGTTTATCCCTTACCTCCTGTTCAATCTCTTTGAATCGGGGCAGATTGGTATTGTACTCTTCAAGAATGGCCTCACAATGAGGATCCAGATGTTTATTGGTAGACATTTGATATATGTTGACAGGTTAGTATATCAGTATTTATATTGTTTACAAAGATAAGAAAGTTTTTTTTTAAGTTGGTTTGGCAATGAATAATTGCCTAAATTTACAAATCAAAACAGGTAAACCGTATGGAAATAGCAATATACATAATTTGTGCCGCTCTTGGAATTGCCATAGGCTTTTTGCTGGGCCGGAACCGTAAAAAGGAGAGTGAGCTGGAGGCACAGGTCAAGGTGCTGGAATCAAAGGTTGAGACTGCCGATTCACAGTTGCTTAAGGTCAAGGAGGAGAGTGACAAGCGGCTCGCCTTATCCAAGGAGGAGTGGCAGGCTCATACTCAGGAACTGCTTACGGCTCAGCAGGCCAAGTTTGACGAGACGATAGCAAAGGTCACGGCTCAGATGCGCGATGCTACCGACGAGATGCTCAAAAAGCGTCAGGAGGAGTTTGCAAATACAAGCAATACAAGCATAGGCCAGATAGTGAATCCGCTTAAGGAGACAATTGACAAGATGAAGGAGGCCATGAAGGAGAACACTATCAAGCAGACCGAGATTGGCGGTGAAATAAAGGCCCAGGCAATAAACATGATGCGCCAGAGTGAGGCTGCCCGTAACAGTGCCGATGAACTTACGCGAGTGTTCCGCCATGCAGGCCGTGTACAGGGAAACTGGGGCGAGATTATCCTGGATGAACTGTTGGAATCGCAAGGCCTTACAAGGGGCGTTCATTACGATATCCAGTCATCAATACGTGATGCCTCCGGTGATGTGGTCCGTAATTACGATGACCGCAGCATGCGCCCCGATGTAATACTTCATCTGGACCAGAAAAGGGATGTGATCATAGACTCCAAGGTGTCACTCACGGCGTTCATGGATTATGTGAATGCACAGGATGAGGCGGAACGCCAAAGGTATCTCAAGGCACATGTGGAGAGTATCCGCAAGCATGTAAAGGAACTCTCATCAAAGGATTATTCATCGTATGTAAAGCCACCTAAGGTCAAGATGGATTATGTGATAATGTTTGTGCCCAACACCGGAGCATTGTGGACAGCCTTAACCGCCCAGCCGGATTTGTGGCGCAACGCAATGGACAGCAATGTATATATTGCCGATGAGCAGACTCTGTTTGCAGCCCTGCGCATAATAAACCTTACCTGGACCCAGATTACCCAGGCCCAGAACCATGAAAAGGTGTTTGAACTGGCAAATGAGCTTATGGACAGGGTAGGGCAGTTCATGGGCAGGTACAAGAGTATAGGCGATGCTCTTTCAAAGGCTGTCAAGGCGTATGATGACGGTGAAAAGAAACTTCAGCCGGGCGGGCAGAGCATACTCCAAACCTGCGGCAAACTCCGTAAACTGGGTGCCAAGCAGAGTGCCAAGAATCCGTTACCACAACTGGATGATGATGCCGATGATGCCGAAACTGCCGGAGAACTCCCTGAATCCGGACAGGAGTCTTAGCGGTAATTGTAAGTACGTTCTATGATCTTTAAAGACCTGGATGGCATACCCGGGTCTTTTTCATTTTGTGAGCAACGGGTCCAGTTACCATAATCGTCATACTCGTAATCATCAAATATCATGTTAAGGGTGCTGCCGTTTTCCCATTCCGATACCTGACGAATAATGTTGCAGCGTTCATTATAATAATATCTTACCGTCTTTCCTTCACGGTCCCTGTATCGGACAAGACAGTGCTCCGAATCAAACCGGTATTGCTGGTATGTGCCGTCTTGATAGGATATGGTATAACTGCCGTTGCGGTCCTGCCGCTGGTAATTGTTTGGAACGTGCAGACTGTCACGCAGTATCTGCATGCCACAAAGAACTCCCGTGGAATCATACAGGCATGAATCGGACTGCGTAAGAGTGCTGTCTGCCAGATTAAAACTCCAGGTCTTTGTGGTGCATAGCCGCCCCTGGCCATCGTAATTCATTACCGTGCGTGTATCGGGCGTAATGCGGCTAATCTCATTGGCTATAAAATCCACATTGCCCAGAGAGTCACGTCCTATACTGCCTACGTTGGCATCGCGCTGGACGTATCGGGTTATGACCGTTTCACGGCCTAAGGAATCAAACCGGTGGCAGGTTATGCTTTGCGGACGTTTAATGGTCCGGATGGTCTGCTCTCCCTTTTGGTCCGGACCCGAAAACAGACGCAGGGTCCAAATGTTGTAGGTGGTTTCCTCATAATAGCTTACGTCGCCATTCAAACGCTCTGTGGGAGCCGGCGTAAAGATATCCTTCTGCGCATTCAATGAATACCATGACAGAAAGGCTGCTATTATGATAATGAGGCGTTTCATTGTGTTGCAAAAATATAGTTTTTTCAACAAATAGGGTTTTCCCTCTTTTGTTTTAGGAAAATATCCTTATCAAGTGTAAACTCTCCTCATTATTTTTGCATCGTAAACAAACCGAGGTAAATAAACATACTATATGAAAAAGTACATTGTAATAATGCTTGCCCTGATGTTGCCTTTTGCAACAATGGACGGTAAGAAAAAGGAGAAACAGAACATTATGGTTTGGGGAGAGGTCCGGACAGCCCAGGACGGCCTTGATTATCTGACCATGTACAAGAACTGTCCTGCACAGGTTACTGCCCAGTTCCATTTTGTCTATACCGATAAGACCAGGTCCGAAATGTATGACCTAGTAATGCCGGACTCCGTTGCCCAGGTGAATGATCCGGAGCCGGTTCTCAAGCCGGTAAAGGAAGTGGTTGTAGATAAGGTGTTATACAGCGCTGTACAGCAGGACGGCCAGGTATACCGGACCGAAGACCCCGATGACCCTGTCCTGGCAATGCTCCTGGTTGACATGTTTGACCTGTACCATGACATTTTCTGGTTTGACGCACTCCATAGGGCACACTATTATAATAACCGCAGCTATGACAACTGGACTCCTAACACCAGCCGTTACAGCAGCACGCATCCTACCCATACCAAAGCACCTGACATCAATCTTGACAAGCTGGATGATACCGCTCTGCTTATTGGAGCCGCAGCTGTGGCAGTGGCATCGGCCGGAATGGTTTGGGCAGTGGCAAAGAACTGGAACGAGCCCGATGACAGGTTCCCGGCATTCTCGTTCTCACCCCAGGTGCAGTACTTTTTCCAGACCGGTAACGTGCGTGATGTGATTCAGTTCAAATACAGGTTCGGCAACTACGGAGGTTTTTCGCTTATGACAGACCTTGGCTTTTGCACAGGATCGCTTAACCAGCCCAACGTGTTTGACAGGCACTTTACATGGAGTATCGGTGCCGGCCTGGATGTTGGGGCATTCTCCTTGTCATTCCATTACAAACCGGTTGCAGGTACCCATATAGAGAATTTCCTTACCTGTCAGGCTGGCTATGACATATTTGTAACCAGACATTTTGCCATAGACCTTGGCCTGGGAGTAGGAATTTTCAACTACAAGGATGACCTGTACGCCGATGTTCCTCTCTCAATAGGAGTCCTTTACAGTTTCTGATCAGAAACTTGCCTGTTCCGAAGGGGGCAGGGGGCGGCAGTTGTACTGTGATGACATGGCCTCACCGTATGCGCCGGCAGAGAGCAGTGCAATAAGGTCACCGCGATGAACCTCATTGAGCATCTCATCCTTACCGAATACGTCCGATGACTCGCAGATAGGACCTACCACGTCATATTTCTGCATCTCACCCTTTGATGTCAGGTTTACGATCTTGTGATGTGCTCCGTACAGGGCGGGGCGAATAAGCTCGGTAAAGCCTGCATCGACAATGGCAAACTTCTTTATGGTTCCCTGCTTTACGTAAAGTACCTTGGTGACCAGACGTCCGCACTGTGCCACAACGGCACGGCCCAGCTCAAAGTGAAGCTGCTGTCCGGCGCGGAGCTTGAGTTCGTTGCGGAATATATTGAAGTACTGCTTGAAGTCAGGAACAGGGTTCTGCTCGGGGTTTACATAGTCAATACCAAGACCGCCGCCAACGTTAATGCTATTCAGTTTAATACCTTCAGCCTTCAGCTTGTCCTGCAGGTCATTTACCTTCTTGCAGAGCAGATGGTAGGGCTCCATGTCCAGGATCTGAGAACCTATGTGGAAGTGCAGGCCTTCAAACTTGAAACAGGGGTTGGCCAATGCCTTGCGGATAATGGGGAGGAGCATGGGAATCTCAATTCCAAACTTGTTCTCGGCCTTACCGGTGGTTATGTTGGCGTGTGTGTGGGCATCAACATCGGGGTTTACGCGGAAAGCTATGCGGGCGCTCTTACCCAGGGCGGCACAACGCTCGGCAATCACGTCAAGCTCGGCTTCGGACTCTACGTTAAAGCAGGCAACACCTGCGTTCAGAGCCAGGTCAATCTCCCAATCGGCCTTGCCTACACCTGCAAATACTATTGATGATGCTTTAAAGCCATTGTCCAAAGCCACCTGAATCTCACCTCCGCTTACGCTGTCAATTCCCAGACCGTACTGGTTGATAAGCTTAAGTATCAGTGGATTGGCGTTTGCCTTGATGGCGTAATGTACATGCCAGTCAGTGTTGCCGGCGGTGCACTCTCTTATTGCCTTGAGGGTACTCTCCAGTATCCCCAGGTCATATTGGTAACAGGGAGTGCGCATTATTTCTTGCCGTTAAAGAGAAAATCGCTCAGACGTTGCAGAGCAGCTTTCTTGTCACTCTCCCTGATAAGGAATGAAATGTTGTAGTTGCTGCCGCCGTATGAGATCATTCGTACGGGTATATCGGCCAGGGCATCCAATGCACGTGACTCAAAGCCCAGGTTCTCCCAGTTCATGTCGCCTACCACGCATACTATGCACATGTCATGGTCAACGGTTACGGTGCCGTATTTCTTGAGCTCGCCTACAATCTCGTCCAGATGCTTTACGTTGTCAATTGACATTGAAACACCAACCTCCGATGTACAGATCATATCGATTGATGTGCGGTAGGTCTCAAATACCTCGAACACCTTCTTAAGGAAGCCATGCGCCAGAAGCATGCGGCTTGACTTGATCTTTATGGCTGTGATGTTGTCCTTGGCAGCTACGGCTGCTATGCGGCCGGGCTCGTTGCGGTTGTCAATGAGTGTGCCGGGGGCCGATGGCTCCATGGTGTTGAGCAGACGTACCGGTATGTTGGCTGCCTTGGCGGGCTGAATGCAGGTGGGGTGGAGAATCTTGGCTCCGAAATATGCCAGCTCGGCGGCCTCCTCAAAATGCAGGTGGCGTACGGGCTGTGTCTTGTCAACTACACGCGGGTCATTGTTGTGCATGCCGTCAATATCGGTCCAGATCTGGATCTCATCGGCCTTGATAGCGGCACCCAGGATGGATGCGGTGTAGTCACTTCCACCGCGCTGCAGGTTGTCTATGTCACCTTTTGCATTGCGGCAGATGAAACCTTGTGTTATGTAAATCTGCATCCCGGGAACGGATTGCAACTGCTTGTTTGCAAATTCGGTTATGTAGGCCATGTCGGGCTCTGCATCGGCATCGGTCTTCATGAAATCAAGTGCGGGCAGGAGAGTGGCCTTGATGCCCTGCTCCTTGAGGTACAGGGTTACCATGTAGGTAAACTTGTTCAACTCATCCTGATTTTCCTTTTTGGAGAGCAGCTCGGGTACGTGAGCGTAATATTTGGCACGCAGACGGTTTATAACATCGTCGGCACCTGCCTTATTGCCGCCGTAAAGGTACTGGGCAATCTCTACAAGTGAATTTGTGGTTCCTGACATGGCCGACAGGACTACCAGTTTCTGCTGTCCGTCCTCGGTGATCAGACGGCTCACTTCTTTCATTCGCTCGGGGCTTCCTACCGATGTGCCTCCGAATTTCAAAACTTTCATGTTATAGTCGTGTTGTGGTTATTTCTCTTCTTCGGGCGATTCGTTGGAATCGGCATCTACCAGAAGCTTGCGGTCCTGGCATTTGAAAACGCGGCCCGGGAACTCCTCTATCCATTGCAGGTTGTGGGTAATCATAAGGATAGTGGTTCCGTTCTGGCCAACCTTGTGCAGGATCTCCATGATCTGGCGTCCTGTCTCGGGGTCCAGGTTGCCAGTGGGCTCATCGGCCAGGATAAGCTTGGGGTCATTGAGCAGGGCGCGTGCTATGCAGATACGCTGCTGTTCGCCGCCTGACAGCTCGTGCGGCATCTTGTATCCCTTGGTGTCCATTCCCACCATTGCCAGTACCTGGAAAATCTTCTGGTGTATGAGCTTCTTGTCTTTCCAGCCGGTGGATTTGAGTACAAAACTCAGGTTATCGAACACGTTGCGGTCAGTAAGCAGCTGGAAATCCTGGAATACTATTCCCATCTGACGACGCAGGCGCGGTATATGGCGTTTTTTCATTGTCATCAGGTCCATACCCAGCACTATGGCATGACTGTCTGGCATGGGACAGAGCACGTCAAGCTCACCGTAGAGTGTTTTGAACAGCGAACTTTTGCCTGAGCCCACTTTGCCTATCAGATAGACAAAATCACCCTCCTGTACCGTAAATGTTACGTCACCCAGGACAAACATGTCCTCCTGACGAACCTCAACGTTACGATAATCGATAATCTCCATTTATTCTTTGTGGCGTTTTACCAGTTCGGCGGCCAGCTCCTCAATGCGGTGTCCCTTTGAGGTGAGCAGCACAATGAGGTGGTAAATCAGGTCCGATGCCTCGTATATGAGACGGTCGTCAGTACCGTTGGTGGCTTCGATTACAGTTTCAACTGCCTCTTCGCCAACCTTCTGAGCCATGCGGTTTACGCCGCTCTTGAACAGTGATGTGGTGTAGGAGCCTTCCGGCATCTCCTTGTGGCGACGGTCAATGAAATCCTGCAGATATGACAGGAAGTTCAGGTCAACGGAGTTCTCCTCGTTCCAGCAGGTGTCGGCTCCGGTATGGCAGACGGGACCGTCGGGGCGAGCCTTGATAAGCAGTGTATCCTGGTCGCAGTCAAGCAGTATCTCCTTTACGTTCAGAAAGTTACCGCTGGTCTCGCCTTTTGTCCAAAGGCAGTTCCTGGTACGGCTCCAGAATGTTACTTTTCCAGTCTCTACGGTCTTGTTGTACGCCTCCTTGTTCATAAAACCAAGCATCAGGACCTTGCGTGTCACATTGTCCTGAACAATAGCGGGTACCAGACCGCCCATTTTCTCAAAATTTATATCCATCTTGTTTTATTTATATTCTTATAGGAATATTCAGCCCGCAAAGGTACTGCTTTAATTCGGGAATTGGTATCTCTCCAAAGTGAAAAACGCTTGCGGCAAGAGCAGCATCGGCGTGACCCTCAATAAAAGTGTCACGGAAATGCTCTTTTGCACCTGCTCCTCCCGATGCTATTATGGGAATTGTCAGCTCATCGGACAGCTTGCGCAGGGCATCGTTCGCAAAGCCCTGTTTTACTCCGTCGTGATCCATGCTGGTAAAGAGTATCTCGCCGGCTCCGCGGTCCTCGGCCTCATGCGCCCACTCAAAGAGCATGCGGTCAGTAGGTACTCGGCCTCCGTTCAGGAAACAGCGCCAACCCTCGGGCATCTGCTTGGCATCAATTGCAGCCACGCAAACCTGCGAACCAAAGTTCAGTGCAATCTGATTGATCAGGTCCGGGTTCTTTATGGCAGCCGAGTTGACCGATACCTTATCGGCTCCTGCACTGAGCAGGCGCTCCACGTCCTTAAGTTCGTGAATGCCTCCGCCTACGGTGAACGGAATTGATATGTTGGCGGCTATACGCTCTACCAGTTCTGTAAATGTTTTTCTACCCTCAAACGATGCGGTTATGTCCAGGAATACAAGTTCGTCGGCACCTTGCTCGCTATACAGACGGCCCAGTTCCACAGGGTCGCCGGCATCGCGCAGGTTTACAAAGTTGGTGCCTTTAACCGTACGTCCGTCACGTATATCCAGGCAGGGGATTATTCTTTTTGCTAACATACTCTTACTCTAGGCTAAGTTTTGAAAGCTGGTCAAGTGTAATGCGGCCCTCGTAATAGGCTTTGCCTACGATGGCTGCAGGCAGACCGGCGTCTCTGAGACGGATAAGGTCGTCAACCGAGCTCACTCCTCCGCTGGCAATCAGATATATGTCAGGGAACTGTGCCAGCAACTGGCTGTACAGGTCAACCGACGGGCCTTGCAGCATGCCGTCCTTGTTTATGTCGGTGCAAAGGACTTTGCTTATTCCCTTTTTTATATAATCACCAATAAAGTCATTCAGTTGAATGGCGCTGTCCTCCTTCCATCCGTTTACCGAAATCTTGCCGTCACGGGCATCGGCTCCAAGTATTATATGCTCCTGACCAAACTCCTCAATCCATTCTGCCATCAGTTCGGGATGCTCAACGGCATTGCTGCCCACGGTTACCATCTGTGCTCCGCATCCAAGTGCGGTCTCCAGATCGGTCCGGGCCTTGATTCCGCCACCGAAATCTATGGTAAGGTCAGTGTGGGTGGCTATTGATTCAAGGGTGGGGTGATTGACAATATGCTTGCTGCGGGCACCGTCCAGGTCTACCAGATGCAGGCGTTTTATGCCGGCGTCCTGGAACCTTAGGGCCATGTCCAGCGGGTTGTCGCTATAGGTCTTGCAAATGTTGTAATCGCCCTTGGTCAAGCGTACGCACTTGCCGTCTATTATGTCAATTGCGGGAATTATGTCCATTGCCTTTAAATGTCAAGAAAATTCTTAAGTATACGCTCTCCTGTGGGACCGCTCTTCTCGGGGTGGAACTGGGTGGCGTAAAAGTTGTCCTTATGGAGTGATGCGGTGAACGGGAGTATGTACTCGGTCCTGGCAGCTGTCCACTGGCAAACCGGTACGTAAAAACTGTGTACAAAATATACGAACTCCGGTTTGCTGAATCCCTTAAAGATTCCGTCGCCTGTAGTCTCAATAGTGTTCCAACCCATGTGAGGCACCTTGTCCTGGTGCTTTTGAGGCTGGAACTTAAGCACGGGAACATCAAAAATGCCCAGGCAGTCGGCATCGCCCTCCTCGCTGTGGCTGCACATAAGCTGCTGGCCCAGGCAAATTCCCAGAACAGGCTGCTTAAGGTCCTTGATAATGCGGTCCAGACCATGTGCGCGGAGATATTCCATTGTGGTGCTGGCCTCGCCAACACCGGGAAATATAACTTTATCGGCACGCCTCAACTCCTCCTCGTTGTCGGTCAGCAGGGGAGTAACGCCAAGTCTGGTAAGTGCACCAATCACCGAGCGNNNNACCGGGAAATATAACTTTATCGGCACGCCTCAACTCCTCCTCGTTGTCGGTCAGCAGGGGAGTAACGCCAAGTCTGGTAAGTGCACCAATCACCGAGCGTATGTTTCCGGCATTGTATTTTACTATCGCAATCTCCATTTTTGGAAGCTATCTGTTTTCAAGCCGCGAAGTTACTAAAAAAATGGCACAATAGGGGCGGGCCCCTTTGCGCCACTTTTGCATCATTCAGCTTTATTCTTAAGAATAAAATGAGTAAATTTGCGCCAAATTATGAGGCAGGAGCCCCATTTTTATTGATAAATACCTATAGATTAAATATTTACGATGAAAAAGTTTGCTGAGCGTGGACAGCTTGACCTGTCGCAGGTCAACAAAGATGTGTTGGAGGATTGGCTAAAGGAGGATCTTTTTGCACGCAGTATAAAGGAGCGTGAA
>CACWIN010000052.1 GCA_902760965.1 uncultured Bacteroidales bacterium
GATTCCTCAATCTCACCCCATTTTCCGTCTTTAAACCAAATTCTGAGATTCCAATTGGTCTTCATGTAACCAAAGGAAAGATTGGCCCAGTCAAGTTCTTTCATAACAGTATTATTTGAATCATCCGCGAAATTACAAAAAATGACACTACTTTATTATTGCATAAGGTGTAATTAAATTAAATTTGTAACGGATATGGAAAATATTGAAGCAAAAACAGACAATGGCAGCCGTATACAAGGCAAGATAAGGACTATCAGATTTATTCTGCTCTCTACAATTCTGTATTTTATAACCGATGCCATTGGCCGATGGTTTGTCCCCGCTCAGGATTCGGTACCCAATCTATATTCCATTCTGATATGGGTATTGTGCTTTTTGACAGGAGCAATACAGTTCTTTTTTTGGCGCAAAATTGAACAGACCTGGCTTAAATGGGCAAGCGCAATACTGTACATAATAGTATTGGCTCTGCTTTTGGGCTGGCGCGGATTCTATCACTATGGGGGTTCCACCCTGCTTGGCTATAAGCTGTCCGTAACCATAATGCCGGCCTGGGGATTCCTGATTGAGGCCACATTCACATCATTCCTGCGCTGGTACGGCAACCTGATAAAAAGGATCTTCAAGCTGGAATCCATAAACAACATTGTATTCATGCTGTTCATGCTCATTCCGGTAGCCATAGTGGTAATGCTGTTTATAGGCGGTTACAAGTTATCCGGTTCATTTTCGGACAAAGGGGCTGATATCCAACAGTATATTGATGAGGGTGAAATAAACCACAACACCGATCATCGCGAGCCGGTACGCCAGTATGACCGCCTGTTCAATGACCTGAACGACACTCAACTGGAGGCAGCCCGCAAGAATGGTCTGAGCAAACCCATCACAATCCAAGAGGCCAAGACAGACAGCCGTCTGCAAAAGATACAACCCAACCAGTATTACGACATAGAAAAGCTCACCCACTCCGTTCCTTACGTTGTGCCAAAAGCCGCAAAACTGCTTGAGGATATGGGGCGTGCATTCCAGGATTCGTTGTTTAATAGAGGTTATAACCGAAATCACCGCTTTACGGTAACCAGCGTACTCCGCACCGAAGAGACCGTTCGCCAGCTCCGCAAGACCAACGTGAACTCGACCGAAAACTCATGCCACTGCTACGGCACCACATTTGATATCTCCTATTTTACATACAGCACTCCCCTGATAGGCAAGACTGCATCGGTTGACAAGATGCGCCAGATACTATATCAGGTGGCATATGACATGAAAAAGCAGGGCCGCTGTTACGTAAAATACGAAAAACAGCAGACCTGCCTCCATATTACAGTCCGATAACCTTTATCAGAACTGATGATTGTCGGTTCCGCTCCACTCGTTGTTCACGGTTATGGGAAATTCGGCCTGGGAGTATTCCTTACAGCCGTTCTGGAATAAATCACCGGTATATTGCGTTATCATGTTTGCCTGAATAGGAACATCCTTCCAGTCCATCTCGGCAAGCGTATTATTGTACTCATCAAGCGCTGTAACCTTCATGTTCATTTTACTCTTTCCTTTCATTGGGAAAGTGTAAATATCAAATGTATCCATCGATGAATCCACATCAAACACCTCAGGTTTGACATTTGATATGCATCCGCATCCGTTAATCACGTCGAGCGTATAGCTGCAGTTATTATAGGTACATACAAGCTGTTTAACCTGACTGGGAATTGTTTCGGTAAGTTTTAAACGGAACATTGCCACGGATCGCGAAAGGTTTATCTGGAATTCATTCTCTCCACGGACAACATCAATCACAGCGTAATAGTGGAATGTATCCAATACTTTTGGTGTAGCGGTGTTGTTTGATGAATACCTGATTGAATAACTGTCATAAGTACTGTTGGGAGCCTGATTCTTGAATTTGGGATTACCGTCTCCTCCGTTCTGGCCAACAACCGCAATATAATGACGGCCCAGACTCAGGTTAAGCGAGATAACGCCGAATACGCTGTCGGTACTGTTTTGAGTTACGGAAAATTCCTCCTTAGAGTCATCGCCCAAATCAGAATAGACAGCATATGACAACTTGGTACACGTTTCCTGCACACTTGCCTTTGTGGCAAATGAACCAAAAGGAATCTGTTCAATTGATTTTACGCTGATCTTGACCGGGACCTTCTCGGGTTCATCAGGGGCAGGGATCTCATGTAACCTGTATTGGCATGATGCCAACAACATGGGAACAACCAGACTTACGGCAAATAACACTCTCTGTTTCTTCATTAAGGCTGAAGAGGGCCTCATGGTAAACTGTGCCATTGATAATAAGATTTTAATTGATACTAGATGCATACAACTCTAACTGTATGCAATGCAATATTACGGCATATTTCTGTAACGGCAAACTAAGGGATAAAAAAAAGAGGCCCGATTGAGCCTCTTTTTTTATTCATTACATCAGATTAATACTGACGCAGATTCCACTTGCAGTTTACATCGTTAAAGTCAAACTTGCCAAGTGAAGCGTTTGAGTCACCAACTGAGATAAGGCAAACCTTCTCCTTTGTGCCGGGAACAGCCTTGGGGCAGATACGATATGTACCGTCAATGAGCTGATCAACACTCCAGAGCTGCTCAGGAGCACCTGTAAACTCAGGAACAGTGGTGAGTTCCTTGCCAGCGGTAGCAGCCAGAGCACGGTTGGTACCGGCAATGACAATCTTGTAGTACGGTGAACCAAGAGTACCCTCGTCCATAGCTACAAACTCCCACTTCTGGTTGGGACGGAACTGATAGTCAATAACGCGAACGTCAATGTTGCCCTTAGGCCAGTTGCCGATTACATCCTCAAGCTTCTGGAAAGCAACAACGGTGTTAGGCTGGTTTCCACCGCCGCCAAACATACCGCGACCGCCACCCAAGCGAACATACTCGGTAGCAATTTCAAGAGCATAACCACGACGCTCTGACTCAATCTCATATACACCGGGCTTTACGTTGTAACCAGCCTCAGGCCAACCGTTGCGCCATACGATAGGCAGGCCAAAGTGACCGGCGCCGGTATAACCGTCACGTGCGCCAAGTACCATCTTGCCGCCGCCCTCTACCATATCACGACCTACATTGTCAATGAACGGACCTGTGGGGCTCTCTGAACGACCGCAAACAATGTTATATGTTGAGTTGACACCATCGCAGCAAGTACCGTGAGTACCCAGCAGATAGTAGTAACCATCGTGATAAATCATTGTTGTAGCCTCGCAGTCAACAGCTACGTTTATATCCTGTGCACCAGCGGCACGGTCACCGGTAGCGGGGTCAAGCTCCACAACGCGGATAAAGCCAAAATATGTACCGTAGGTTACAAACAGACGACCCTCGGGAGTCAGGATAAGACCAGCATCGATAGCGTCGCAATCCTCGTCAACAAGTGACTCGGCAACCTGAATCTGCTCAGTCCACTCATAATCGGGAGATTTAGGATCCAGAGTCTTGTTCCACATTGTACGGATAGTACCTGCGTGACCACCGCCCAGACCACCACCGGTTGAACTGTGGGCGCAAAGATAACGGTCACCTATCTTGATCATATCAGGAGCAGCACCTACAGAGATACGGGCACCGCCTTCACCTGACCAAACCCAACCATCGCTTGATACCAGCGGAGAACCGCCTGTACCCCAAGTGTAGTATTTTCCGTCACACTCCATGATTGTAGCAGGATCGTGGATGAACGGAGCACCGATCTGAGCCATTACAGCCTCAGACATTGACACTGAAACAAGGGCAACTAAGCCCATCTGAAATATCTTTTTCATATTCTGATCCTTTTTAATTAATTGTTGGTGATAGTGATGTTCTTAAGGATAGTACCATCCTCATTGTAGAAACGCATGCACATATCGCTCATGCCGGGACCGTTGATGACAGCGGCGCGAACCAGGTTCTTTCCCTTCTTAAGAGTGATACGCTTTGACATACCGTCATCGGCAACCATACGACGGTCTGCCTGGAGAGTGAGAACCTTCTCACCGTTAACCCACCATATGGAAGCTGCGTTTGAACCGGCAGCCAGACGTACGTTAGGAATATCCTCCTCGCAGTTGATAACTGTAAATGCATTGAAAATAAGGCCATAGCGCTTTTTGCCTTCCGATGTACCAAGAGCAAAACGGATAAGCTTGATGTTGAACAGCTTGCTGTCAACTGAGTGCCATGTAAGGGTATCCTTTATGGTTGCGGGAGCTGCAGCAGCAGCGGGAGCACCGCCACCCATCATGCCACCAAAACCGCCCATACCGCCCTGGGGAGCACCCTGGGGACGAGCCTGACCCTGAGCACCTGCGGGAGCGCCCTGGGGACGTGCACCAGCACCGGGAGCACCGGCACCTGCACCCTGAGGACGAGCCTGGCCTGCGCCAGCACCCTGAGGAGCACCACCTCCAAATCCGCCGAATCCGCCACGGCCACCAGCACGGGGAGCCTCAGATTCAACTATCACCTCATCACCAGTCTTGGGAAGAGACTTGATATCGGCTGTGAACTGACCCTTGAAATATTCCTTGGTCAACTCAGCCAGAATGTAGCTGTCAGTAAATACAGTATTGCCGCTGTTAGGCTTGTTGATGGGCTCAATGATAGTCCAACGACGGATAAAGCCTTTTTCATCGGGTTTAGCCGGTGCGGCATCGGCCTTGATCTCAGTAAAATACTGGTCAAACTCAACATTTCTGTTGGCTATGCGCTGCGGATCAATTTTTGAGCCGGTTGAACCGCAACCTACCAGAACGACAGCCATTGCAGCTGTCAGAATCATTTTGAAGTTTCTGTTCATAATGAACTTTGGATAAATTAGGTTTATAATAGTAATGAATGTGTTAATGCAATGTATACGGCTCGCTAAGTTACAACAATAAAGTGAAAAAAGAGCATGTTTTTAAATAAAATGAGACAAATAACGGCCGGTCCGCCTATCGGGACCAGCCGTTATTTATAATAATTCAGGAAAAATTACTTTTCCGGTAAAATCAGTTCTTGCGCTTAAGAGCAAAACCCAGACCGCAGATTACAACCAGGCCAATCAGAATGTAAATCCATACATTCGATGATGAACCGGTCTTGGGAGCGGGAGTATCGCTGCCCCAGAAGAACTGAGCCATCTGGTACAGTGAACGACGCCAGGTAAGGAACTCATGAGCGGTACCCTCGGATACATAACCCATTACGTCAAATCCAGCCTCCTTCATGGCAGCAGTGGCATTGTTGATAGCAGCAGGGCTCTCCTTGCTACCGCAGCTCATGAATATCTTTTTAACCTGGTTGGGATCCTCAATCTCCTGCGGAGTGTACTGACCGCCTGAAAGCAGACCGTAGTAACCGAACATTTCGGGACGTGCAAGAGTGATTGAGTGAGTCTCCATACCACCCATTGACAGACCGGCCATAGCACGGTTCTCCTTGTTGGCGATAGTGCGGAAGTGAGCATCTACGTAAGGTACAAGCTCGTCGCAGAGAACTTTCTCAAATCCTGCATTGCTGCCAAAACCGCCAAAACCACCGGCAGGACGCTGGCCCTGAGCACGCTGGCCCTGAGGAGCCTGACCCTGGGGAGCCTGAGCATCGGCACTGGGACCACCAGCGGGACGACCGGCTGCGGGAGCTGCGCCACCTGCGGGACGACGCATACCGCCACCCATGCCACCGGGACGGAAACCTTCGTTAGTCATACCATAGGTGCAGACAATAATGAAAGGTCTGATCTTACCCTCGGCAATCAGGTTATCCATGATGAGGTTTGCATGACCCTGGGTCATCCAAGCGGTCTCATCCTCACCCCAACCATGCTGCAGATACAGAACCGGGTAACGGACGTTAGCCTTGTCAGCATGATATGTAGGAGGTGTGTAAACAAATGCGCGCTTGAGCATATTGGTGCTCTCTGACCAGAACAGGATTTGCTGTACAAAGCCATGCGGAACATCGCGCTCCTCATAGAAAGCCTGGTCATGTGCGGGAATCTCAATACCGCTCTCCCAACGGGTTGAGCCGTAGTAGTTATTTGTACCGGGGTCATTGAATGTACCGCCGTCAATTGTCAGATGATAGTAGTGGAAACCCTCATCCAGAGGAGCCGATGTGGTACCGGTCCAAACACCGTTTTCATCCTTCTTGAGAGTGGTTCCGGCGCGGCCGTCACCTCCCAGACCCAAACCAACCGACACTGACTGTGCGTTGGGGGCAACAATGCGGAAACGTGCATAACCCTGGGAGTTTACCATAGGATACTCCTGCTGGGGCTGGTTCTTGGTTGAAGGCTTAAAATCCTCCTTGATCTCCTGTGCTGCACTAAAGCCTGCAGTCATAAGGGCAGCAGATAAAACAACAGCAAATTTTCTCATATCAATAAATTTGGTTTATAGGTTAGGTTAATGATGTAAATCATTTAAAGCAAATCTGTACAAACTGGTACAGGCTGCGACGCCATGTGTGCCACTCGTGAGCTGTTCCCTCCGAGATGTAACCGGTAGCGTTGATACCAATCTTCTTAAGGTTCTCGGCTGCCTCCATAACACCCATGTTCTCCTTACCACCGCAGCTCATGAACAGAGCCTTGTTGGTCTTCTTGAAATCAGCATTGTCCTCAAGCTCTGATACGCTGAATGTACCGCCGCTGAACATACCTACATATGCAAATGTGGTGGGGTTAGCCAGAGTTACTGAGTGTGTGGTCATACCGCCCATTGACAGACCGGCCATAGCACGGTGCTGAGGATCGGCAATTACACGGTAGTTCTTTTCAACCATAGGGATGATATCCTTGATGAGCACATCCTGGAATGCACCGCCCATCATGAAACCACCGCCAAAGCCGCCCATACGACGCTGGCCACCCTGGCCCTGAGGAGCCTGAGCTTCGGCTACAGGACCGCCGGGACGCTGGCCGCCAAAGCCGCCGAATCCGCCCATGCCGCCACCCTGCTGGCCGGCAACCTGTGCATCAAGGCAATCAATAACGATGATGAACGGAACAGCCTTCTTCTCGGCAATCAGGTTATCCATGATCTGACCGGTATGGCCCTGCTCTGCCCAACCGTGCTCGTTCTCACCCATTCCGTGCATCAGATACAGAACCGGGAACTTCTTTGTGGGGTTGGTATAGTACTCGTTGGGGAAATAAATATAGCAGTGACGCATCTTCTCGGTTACTGTTGACCAGTAGAACACCTCGTTGACTGAGCCCTGCGGTACGTTCTTGACCTGCCAGAAATCCTGGTCGTCGGAGGGAACCTCAATTCCGCTGCCCCAACGGCTTGCGCCATAGTAGTAGAGGCTTCCGGGATCAGGCACGCTTGCACCGTCAATATTGAGCTGATAGTAGTGGAAACCGGGATCCTGAGGAGCCGATGTACCTGTCCATACACCATTCTCATTCTTGCTCATTGAATAGATCTTACCGTCTATGTCAAGACCTACGGCAGTAGCATTGGGGGCTGATATCTGGGCACGAACCATACGCTGTGAGTTTACCATAGGATACTGATGATTTGCCTGGTTGTTTGATGCGGGCTTGAAATCTTCTGTAACATTCTCAGTTACTGATGGTACTGTGGGATTACCGCCACGACCACCACCGAACTGTGCATACGCAGACACTGTAGCCAGTGCCATAAGGGAAAGGATAATTTTTTTCATTTTTTTATGAGTTAAAATTGGTTATTTCAAAACGTGCGTTCTGCAAACGTACAAAAAAATCCGGAATCATACATCCGCCTCCAGAATCTTTTTGATATCCTCATCGGTTTTATACAGTTTGTCCTTGCAGAATTTAATCAGTTCACGTGCCTCTTTAAGGCTTTCACCAATCTGGTCAATGTCCATTTTGTTCTCCTCTATCCTGGACACAATCTCCTCCAGGCGTTTCATTGCTTCCTCGTATTTCATTGTATTTAATTGATTTTAATAGGTTAATAATCAAATGATTTCACTCTCAACCGTACCGTCAGCAAACGATGTGACAAGACGGTCGCCCTTATGCAGGTCAGCCACTCCTTTCACCACACGCCCGTTCAGTCTGGTCATGGTATAGCCGCGTTTCAGGATAATTACCGGATCGGCGGCCGCCACACTCTTTTCAATAAGTTCAAGCTTATGAATCTGAGCTGTCATGACATTGCTGACGCCCGTCACTGCGCGGTTCCACAAATTTTCAAGTATCTGCTCACGGCGCACTTTAGCCACGGCGAACAATGACGGTAGTTTTTGGGCGAGTCTTTCAATTCGCAGTTTTTCGGCATTCATACGATTGTTTACGGCATCACTCATACGACGGGTAATGTTTTCAAGTTCCGATGCCGTATCAAAGACTTTGTTTATAAGGAACTCGGCTGCCGCAGTAGGAGTCTTTACCTTGGTATGCGCCACCGTATCGGCTACGGTATCGTCACGCTCGTGTCCTATTCCTGTAATTACCGGCAGCGGGAAATTAGCTATGTTGAATGCCAGGTCATAAGAGTCAAAACAGCTCAGTTCACTTACCGCACCGCCACCTCTTATTATAATCAGAACGTCAAAATCATCCCTACGGCAGGCCACAGCATCCATAGCCGATATCACGCTACGCTCCACATCCTCGCCCTGCATAAGCGCGGGAAACAGCTTTACGTAAAACCTGAAACCGTAAACGTTATTTGACAACTGGTCGCAAAAATCGCCGTAACCGGCAGCAGTGGCCGATGAAATCACGGCAATCCTTTGCGGCAACGCAGGTATGTCAAGCTCCCGGTTAAGACCAATCACACCGTCTTTTTCAAGTTGCATGAGTATCTCCCTGCGCCTGCGGGCCATGTCGCCCACCGTATAAGTAGGGTCTATATCCTGAACCACAAGCGAATAGCCGTAAACTTCGTGAAAAGAAACGGTAACCTGCAGCAGCACTTTCATCCCCACCTTAAGGGGCTCGCCTGTCTGCTGTTCAAAATAGGGCTTGATACGCAACCATGTGTTGCGCCAAACGTTGGCTTTGGCCTTGGCCAGAAAAGTTCGTCCTGTAGAGTCTTTCTGTACCAACTCCAGATAACAATGCCCCTGACCTGACGGGCTAATGCCGCTTATCTCGGCTTGCACCCAGTATGCATCGGGCATTTCAAACTGCAACGTGCTCTTTACACGTCCGTTTAGTTCCTGTAATGTCATTGCTTCCATAATATCAGATAAATTCACTTTCACGTTTTATCTCCAGGACCTCAAGGTTCCTGAATGTCTTGCCTTCTATGTCCAGGCGCACCAAGGTACGGACTTTTTGCCATCCCTGAAGGCCGGCGGCACCGGGATTTATGAACAGCATGTTGTATTTCTTGTCATGCATGACCTTAAGGATATGCGAATGGCCGCAAACAAAAAGGTCCGGAGTTTCAAGCATAAGCTGCTCACGGACAGTATGGTCATAATGGTCGGGCGAACCGCCTATGTGTTTCATCATGACATTGGCATCCTCCACCTTAAAGCGGTATATCTCGGTGGTGGTGCGGCGCACGTCCTGTCCGTCACAGTTGCCGTACACGGCACGCAGCATGGCTATACGGGAAAGCCGCTCCATAATCTCGTAAGAGCCTATGTCGCCGGCATGCCATATCTCGTCACATCCGTTAAAGAATGTGGCGTAACGGTCATCCCAGTAGCCGTGGGTATCGGACAGGATCCCTATCTTTTTCATATTCCCAAACGCTCCTTGGCCAGTGCTACGATTATCTGTGCACACTTTTCATAACCCAGAGTGCTGCTGTTAAGGCAAATGTCATAAACAGCCGGGTCACCCCATGTGCGGCCTGTAAAATAGTTGTAATACGATGAACGCTTGCGGTCTATATCCTCAATAAACGACAATGCCTTGGACTCGGTCATACCTTCATCGGCATGACGGAGCACACGTGCCACGCGGTCGTCCATATCGGAGGCAATGAACACATTCAAAAGACGGTCACTTTCACGCAGCACATAATCCGAGCATCGGCCTATGAACACACAGTCCTCCTGCTCATGAATGTGTCGAATGGCATCGCTCTGCATGTTGAATATGGATTCATTGCTCAGGTAGTTGCTTGTAAGGCCGTTGCTGCTCAAGTGGTTCAAAAAGAGCCCCCGCAGTCCCTTGCGGGTCTTCTCCTCATCGGCCTCATCAAAGAACTGTTCGCTGAATCCGGTATTCTGGGCCGCTTTCTTGAGCAGGTCCCTGTCATACACCTTGATACCCAACTCATCAGCTATCAGAGCTGCTACGTTACGGCCACCGCTGCAGAACTTGCGGCCTATGCATATACAGTAGTGCTTGTCCATATTATGCCATTTTTTTGAGTTTCTTAATTTGGGGAATCAGCAGGGATACTCCCAGTATTACTGAGAGAAAGTCCGATGCAGGCATGCTGTACCATATTCCGTTTATACCGTAGTAATGCGGCAATATGAGAAGGAACGGGATAAGCAGGAGCAGCTGGCGTGACAGGGACATTATTATTGACTTGCCCGGCATGCCGATGCTCTGGAAAAAGTTACCCGTAACCATCTGGGAACCTACAAGCGGGAACACCAGGAAAGTGAGTTTCATACCCGTCATGGCTATGGCAGTAAGTTCTGGGTCATCGGTAAATATACGGATGCACATTCCTGGCAGGAACTCGGTTACGGCAAATCCCAGCGTAGTCACTATCGTGCCAAAGAATATTGTCAGATAAAGCACCCTGAGCACCCGGTCAAACTGACGTGCGCCGTAGTTGTAACCTGCAATAGGCTGCATGGCCTGGTTAAATCCCATTACCATCATGACAATAAGGAATCCAAAGCTGTTCACTATACTGTATGCGCCTATGGCCACGTCACTGCCGTACTTGAGCAGGCCACGGTTTATGAGCAGCACCACAAAGCAGGCGGCGGCGTTCATCAGGCAGGGTGACAGTCCTATGGTTACTATATTCTTGACCAAGTCACCGCGCAGGCGATAGGTGCCGCGCTGCAGATGTATCAGCTCGCTCTTATCGGACAACTGGAAACACTGCCATGCAAATGCCAGCACCTGTGAAATCACTGTAGCTATAGCCGCGCCCTTGATACCCCAGTGGAACACCATTATAAAAAAATAGTCCAGCAGGGTATTGAGCAACACAGTTCCTATGGTGGCTACCATTGCCTTGTTGGGGTGTCCGGCGGCACGCAGTATACAGTTTATGCCCAGATAAAGATGGGTAAACGCGTTGCCTGCCAGAATGATTATCATATACTCACGTGCATAACCAATGGTCACATCGGTGGCACCGAATAGCCTAAGTATGGGATTGATGAATATAAGTGACAACAGTCCGAACAACACGCCTATCAGGATGTTCATGGTGACTGAGTTGCCCAGCAGCATCTGTGCGCTCTTGTGGTCTTTCTGACCCAGTTTGAGCGAAATCATGGTACCTGAGCCCACGCCCACCATTGATCCCAGCGCGGCCGACAGGTTCATGAGCGGGAACGTTACCGCCAAACCCGACAGGGCCATTGCTCCTACACCGTGCCCTATGAACGCACGGTCAACAATGTTATAAAGTGATGATGCCAGCATGGCAATCATGGCAGGAACCGCATATCGTATGAGCAGCTTTCCTATCTTTTCTGTGCCCAGTTCCTGAGGTGTCTTCAATTCAGCCATTTACCTATTATGTATTACGCTGCAAAAATACAATTTTTAATGGGGGCCATTAAACTTTTGCAAAAATCTTATATCTTATTAATGACTTTGGCATTGGCGTTGGCATTGGCGTTGGCATTGGCGTTGGCATTGGCGTTGGCTTTCTGCCATACCGGAACAGGCCTACAGACCGGAGTCACAAATAACAAGGAACTAGTATTAACCAAAATTACAAAAACAATGAAAAAGATTTTGTTCGCAGTTGCAGCTCTGTTTATCTCAACAATGAGCTTTGCACAGGGATTTGGCGGCGGTTTCGGCGGCGGCCAGGGTATGAGTATGAATCCTGAGGATATGGCCAAGCGTCAGGCTGACCGTCTCAAGGAGCAGATTGAACTCACACAGGTTCAGTATGATTCAATCTACAATTTCTATCTTAAGAGCAGCAAGGAGCAGGCAGCACGCCGTGAGCAGATGCAGAACGGTGGCGGCCAGATGCCGGGCGAGGGTGACATGCAGGCTATGATGGAGCAGATGCAAAAGCAGCGTCAGGCTCAGGAGGCCAAGATCAAGTCATTCCTGACCGATGACCAGAAGAAAAAATATGATGAGATTCAGGAGCAGCGTCGTCAGCAGCGTGGCCAGGGTGGCCAAGGCGGATTCGGCGGCGGCTTTGGTGGCGGTATGCCCCAGGGTGGTTTTGGTGGCGGACGTCCCCAGTAATCCTCTCTAATCACAAAAAAACAGAAGCGCGGAATTTTTCTGCGCTTCTGTTTTTTCTATTGTATCAAAACAAGCTGCAACCTATCAGCACCATAAGTTGTGCAGTGAGGATGCGCAGGAACATGGTGAGCGGATAGACTGTGGAGTATGCTACGGCAGGAGCATCGTGCTCAGTCTGGCTGTTGGCAAAAGCAAGGGCGGGTGGATTGGTACTGGCACCTGCCACAATACCCAGAATGCTGAAATAGTTCATATTGTAGCGCTTGCGTGCTATGAGAGCCACAATGAATACGGGAATAACCGTGATAAGCAGTCCGCCCAGCATATAAATGAGTCCGTCACCCGATGTCACTGTCTCAAAGAAACTGGCACCCGACTTGATTCCCACACTGGCCAGGAACAGTGCAATACCAACTTCACGCAGCATCATGTTGGCGCTTGCCTTGGTATATGTAACCAGACCAAGTTTATAACCGAACCTGCTTATCAGGATAGCCACGATTAGCGGGCCGCCGGCCAGGCCAAGTTTCATTGGGGTAGGAATACCGGGTATGGCAAACGGAATGCTGCCAAACAGCACGCCAACCAGGATTCCAATAAACAATGTAGCTATATTGGGAGTGTCCAGACGTTTCATTTCATTTCCAACACGCTGGGCAACGGCTGCAACACTGCTCTCCTTGCCCACTACTGTCAAACGGTCACCCACCTGAAGTATCAGACTGGCCGATGCAAACAATTCCGTACCTGAACGGACTACGCGTGTAATAGTCACATCGAAAATACTGCCCAGGTGCAACTCACCAAGGGTTTTTCCGTTAAGTTTCTCCTTGGTCACCACTATGCGGCGGGACACCAGAGGCTCGGAACCCTTTACACTGTCCCACTCTACCTCAACCAGAGAGCCCAATATGGTGCTTATGGCATCGGCATCATCTTCGGAACTGACAATGCAAAGCTGGTCTCCTATATTAACCACAGTATCCCTGTGCGGTGTCACCACCTGACCTTCATGCATGATACGGGAGCAAATGAACTCACGGTTAATAAGACGGCGCAACTCTATTATGGTCTTGCCGGCCAGACGGTCGTTCTGCATCTCAATATACTGGCGTTTAGGCTTTTGACTGGTATCTACCTGCTCCAGGTTAGCCAGTTGTTCGTTCTCCTCATTGTCTTTAATACGACAAATCAGTTTTACTATCATGGGGACCATTATTACGCCCAAAACTGCCAACGGATATGCGCACGCATAACCCGATGCAATTTCAACACCCGTTTTACCCATCTGACGGAGAGCTTCTTCGGCCGCACCAAGTCCCGGTGTATTGGTAACGGCTCCGCTCAAAACGCCCACGAGCATAGGGAAACTATCCGGATTAGTCTTGTCAAACATAAGGTAATAAACGCCTATTGCGACCACTATGTTCAGCAACACCATAAGTACAGCAAGGCGATTCATGCGCATACCTCCCTTGCGGAACGATGTAAAGAATGAAGGGCCTACCTGGAGACCAAGGCTATATACGAACAGTATCAGTCCAAAATCCTGGACAAAACCAATAGTCTTAAGATTGCCTGTGAATCCAAAATGACCAACCACAATACCGGTAAACAGGATAAATGCCACGCCCAACGAAATGCCGCGGAATTTAAGTTTTCCCAACATGACGCCTACGGCTATCACAAAAGAATAAAGTAAGAGCAAATGGGCTATTGATTCAGTATCGAAGAGTAGTGTTTTAATCCAATCCATTGTGATTCAGTGTTTTATATGTCCTTTGAGACTTATTTCCAAATACGGCTGCAAAGTTACTCACATTTTATACATGTTATTCCGTTTGGAACCCTTATTATTCCTTAAAAATTAATAGTTATTCAAATAATATAAATCCTGAAGATTTAAGTAGGTTTAGTCAACCTAATTATTTATCTTTGTCCGGTTTTGTGCATGACAAGACTGAATAATCAGGAATTATCCTATCAAACAAGTATATTATATGTCAAACAAAAAAGAAAAACTCTTTTCAGAGTTCCCACCGGTGTCCACTGAGGAGTGGATGGCCAAGATCACCGAGGATCTAAAAGGTGCGGATTTTGAAAAGAAACTCGTGTGGAGAACCAACGAGGGATTCAAGGTTCAGCCGTTCTACCGTCAGGAGGACCTGCAAGGCCTTGACACAGAGACCAAACCCGGAGAATTTCCTTACAAACGCGGAACCAAGGCATGCAACAGTTGGTTTGTACGTCAGGGTATCAGCACCAAAGACATCAAGGAGGCCAATGCAAAGGCTCTTGATATCTTGAACAAAGGTGTTGATTCTCTCAGTTTCTGCTGCCGCGGCCGTCTGATTGAGGGTGCTGAACTGGAGACACTGCTCAAGGATATCTGTGTCGATTGCATAGAACTCAACTTCAGCACCAAGCCTCAGCTAGCATGCGCACAGGCACAGGCTCTGGTTGACTACTTCACCAAAAAAGGTTATGACCTGAGCACGCTGAAGGGTTCAATCGCATACGACCCCATCGGCTCAATGCTCAAGAACGGCGTTGAGTGCGGTCTTGAGGATGCCGCCAAACTGATTGAGATACTTGAGCCTCTCAAGAAGTTCCGCGCCCTCACCGTCAAGGCTTCAATGCTTACCGACAGCGGCGCATTCTGCTATCAGGAGCTGGGTTATGCACTGGCTTGGGGTAAC
>CACWIN010000053.1 GCA_902760965.1 uncultured Bacteroidales bacterium
TGAGAATGTATGCCGCACCGAGGATAACAACGAAAAGAAGACTGCTCAGATTGAGGACATCAAGGATCTGTACTACGACATCTTCAGCCAGGTGCTGGTAACTGACCAGAATGATGTAGCTATCAACAGCGTATCAATGGATTATATCAACAACCGCATAGCCAAATAACATCCGCGATATCTTGATAGAAAGGACTTAAAAAAATCAGGGACGGTTTAAGGACCGCCCCTGTTTTTTATACCTTTTCCTCACCTATCATGATTAGCCTGTAAAGGTTACACCCTATAAAGTTGCCTATCACCAGACAGACATACAGAATCAGGACGCTCCCTATATTATCCTTGATAAAGCTGAACGGAACAGTCAGATAGTAGAATGCATCGGCTATGCAGTGCGGAAAACCGCACAGGATAAACATGGGTACTGCAAAAAGCAGCGGCAGCCATTGGTTGCGTCGGGCAAATGTAACGGCTGTGGTCATAAGGAATCCGCAACCTATGGCAAGCAGTCCGGCACGCACCGGACCAATGGCCAATCGGCCTTCAAGAATCTTTTGTGCAGCTTCCTGAAGCGGCATAGGCGATACTCTGGCCAGCAGTGATACAAGCAGACAGCCCACAATATTACCCACCAGAATAAGCAGCAGGTCACCTACCTCACCCTTCATAATGAATCCGGCAGTACCGGTATAGAGTTTTAGCTTGTAACAGACTACCGTGATAAGGCCAAAAGCGAACATTACGGCGCCTACAACGCCTCCCAATGCCAAAAAACCGAATCCTGCAATCCCTATGCAGATTCCCGCAAGAATCGAAGACTTGAAAATTGTGCTGAACTTTCCCATATTCAAACGATTATGGGCACAAATTTAATTCTCAATTCTCAATTTTCAATTCTCAATTCAAGCTACTTATCAACAGCTTTTGTGCTTCTTAAGCTCGTCCTCGTAATTGTAGAGGTTTGTTGGATAATCACCGTTAAAGCAAGCGGTGCAAAGCTGGCAGGTTTTCATATCGCGGCCCGATGCCTTATAGAGCGATTCCAATGAAAGGTAATAGAGCGAATCGGCCTCAATAAAGTCCCGGATCTCATCAACCGTATGGCTGGCACCTATAAGTTCATCGTAAGTACCAGTATCAACACCATAGTAGCACGGATAGGAGTACTTGGGGCTGGCAATGCAAACGTGAACCTCGGTGGCACCAGCCTCACGCAGCATACGAACAATCTGCCGGGACGTGGTTCCGCGAACAATTGAATCATCAATAAGAATCACACGCTTGCCGCTAACAATACTGCGTATAGGTGAAAGTTTCATCTTTACACCCTTGTCACGCATCTCCTGGGTTGGCTGAATGAATGTACGTCCCACATATTTGCTCTTGAGCAGACCCATCTCATACGGTATGCCGCTGGCTTCGGCATAACCCATAGCAGCACTAAGACTGGAATCGGGTACGCCAACTACGATATCGGCATCAACGGGATGCTCCTCATAGAGCAAACGACCGGACAGTTTACGGAACGAATGTACATTACAACCTTCAATATCACTGTCAGGACGTGCAAAATATATGTACTCCATAACGCACATGCGGTGACTGCGAAGCTTGGAATAGTCATTGGAACGTATTCCGTGATGGTCTATCGATATCACCTCGCCCGGATTTACGTCACGTATAAACTCGGCACCGATAGCATCAAAAGCGCAGGTCTCGCTTGCAACAACATACCCGTTTCCAAGCTTGGCAATTGAGAGCGGATGAAAACCGTATTTGTCACGGCAGGCATAAATACGGTTAGGAGTCATAATAACCAGCGAAAAAGCGCCCTCAATCATATTCAACGCATTGATTATGTTGGTTATACGGTCTTCTTCGGTAGGATCCTTCTTTATAAGGTGAGCAAACAACTCACTGTCCGATGTAGTCTGAAGCAGACTGCCGCGACGTTCCAGATAGAGCCGCAACTCTTTTGAATTGATGATATTACCGTTATGGGCAAGGGCAAAATCACCGGTATAATGATGGAAGGTAAAAGGCTGGATATTCTCCATGCCGCCCACATTAGTAGTCGGGTAACGTACATGACCTATGGCAATGTTACCTGTAAGCCCGTCCAGGTGCTTCTCGCCAAAAATCTCAATCACCAGCCCGGCACCCTTATGCAAGTGCATGCCCTGCTTATCCACACTTACAATACCACACCCCTGCTGACCGCGGTGTTGAAGGCTATGCAGTGCATAATAGGCATACTGTGCGGCATTATCAACACCATATATGCCAAACACTCCGCATTCGTGATGCAATTCTTCCATATATACAATTATTCTACAGTTACAGACTTGGCAAGGTTACGAGGCTGATCCACGTCACGTCCCTTGGCTATTGCAATGTGGTATGCAAGCAGCTGCAAAGGAATAACGGACAGCAGCGGAACCAGGCATTCCTCGGTATCGGGAATCTCAAAGGTATAGTCCGATATAGCCTTAACATCCTTGTCACCCTCGGTCACAATGCTTATTACGCGGCCCTTACGTGCCTTAACCTCCTGTATGTTGCTCAGTATCTTGTCATAATGACCGCGTTTGGGAGCAATCACAACCACCGGCATCTCCTCATCAATAAGCGCAATAGGACCGTGTTTCATTTCGGCGGCAGGATATCCCTCGGCATGGATATATGATATTTCCTTAAGCTTCAGGGCGCCCTCAAGAGCAATGGGATAGTTATATCCACGGCCCAGGTAGATAAAGTTATGCGCATATGTGAAAGTCTTGGCCATCTCGGCTATCTGCTTGTCATGCTTTAGGATCTTCTCAATCTTGACCGGAATGTTTGGAAGTTCAGCAATTATCCGCTGGCGAAGTTCTGGCGATACCGTACCTTTCTCCTGCGCAATATTAAGCGCCAGCAGTAACAGCGTCTCAACCTGAGCAGTAAATGCCTTGGTCGATGCCACACCAATCTCAGGGCCTGCATGGGTATAGCATCCCGTATCGGCGGCACGTGCAATGGATGAACCCACCACATTGCAAATACCAAACAGGAATGCGCCCGATGCCTTAGCCAGCTGCATGGCAGCCAGAGTATCGGCAGTCTCACCAGACTGTGATATTGCAATCACAACATCATCGGGATAAATAACAGGATTGCGATAACGGAACTCCGATGAGTACTCCACCTCGACCGGAATACGGGTAAGATCCTCAATCAGATACTTGCCAATGAGTGCAGCGTGCCACGATGTACCGCAGGCGCATATTATGATGCGGCGTGCAGCCATCAGCCTGGCTCTGTGGTCAATCACACCCGACAGCTTGACAATGCCCAGATCCGGATGCAGACGACCGTTCATTACCGTAGCTGTCGTATTTGGCTGCTCATGAATCTCCTTAAGCATAAAATGCGGATAACCGCCCTTCTCAATCTGGCTCAGATTAAGTTCCAGTTTCTTTACCACCGGAGTCTGCTCCACACTCTTAAGGTCTGTAATCTTAAGTTCCTGACCGCGCTGTATGAAAGCAATCTGCTCCTCACCCAGATAAACCACACGGTCTGTGTATTCAATAATGGGAGTAGCATCGGAACCAATCAGGAACTCGTCATCGCCTACACCTATAATGAGAGGACTGCCCTTACGTGCAGCAATCATACGGTCAGGCTGTGTCTTGTCAATAATCACAATGGCATATGCGCCAATCACGCTGTTAAGAGCCAGAGGGACAGCCTCCTCAAGGGTTATGTTGTGACTGTCCATCATATACTGGATAAGCTGAATAACAACCTCTGTATCGGTCTCACTCTTAAAGTGATAGCCCTGGTTCTGTAGCTCTTTCTTTAGTGAGCGGTAATTCTCAATTATACCGTTGTGGATGAGTGCCAATTTGCCCGATTCGGAAAAATGCGGGTGTGCATTTACATCGTTTGGCTCACCATGGGTTGCCCAACGGGTATGAGCAATACCTATATTGCCAGTCAAATCCTTACCCTCAACAGCATGTTCCAGATCGGCAACCTTTCCCTTGGTCTTGTAAATGACCATGTTGCCGTTATCATTAATCAGCGCTACGCCTGCGCTGTCATATCCACGATACTCCAATCTGGATAGTCCTTTTATAAGTATGGGATACGCTTCACGTTTACCCACATAACCTACTATTCCACACATAGTTATGATACTTAAATATTATACGTATTCGTCTATTCTCTTAATTGCAAGGCCGTCCACGCCTATCTTGCAGAAGGCATAAATGAACGCGCTGGCCTGGCGGGCGTTGGTAATGAGCGGAATGTTGAAATCGACCGCTGTACGCCTAATCTTGTAACCATTCTCAAGCTCACGCGCTGTATTGTTCTTGGGAATGTTTATGGCCAGGTCAATCTTGCCGCCGCGCATATAGTCAATCACATTTGGTTTCTCGTCCGAATCCGGCCAGTGCAGCACCTCCGCTACCTTTACGCCGTTCTCCTCAAGGAAATGTGCCGTACCGCTTGTAGCATAAATCTTATAGCCGTAATCGTCAAGTAAACGCGCTGCATCCAGCAAATCAATCTTGGACTTTGTGGGGCCCGATGACAGCAGGATGCCCTTCTCCTTTGACGGAACGCGTGTTCCTACCGATATCATACTCTTGAGCAGAGCCTCATGGTAGTTGTCGCCAATGCAGGCAACCTCACCAGTCGATGCCATATCAACGCCAAGTATAGGATCGGCCTTGAGCAGACGGGCAAATGAGAACTGTGAGCACTTTACACCCACATAATCGATATCAGCGAACGTCTTGCCGAAAGGCTCCACCTCCTTACCAAGCATTATCTCGGTAGCCATACCAATAAAGTTGAACTTGGTGATCTTGCTAACGAACGGGAACGAGCGTGATGCACGCAGGTTGCACTCAATAACCTTGATGCTGTTCTCCTTAGCCAGGAACTGGATATTGAAGGGGCCCGATATGTTCAGCGCACCTGCAATCTTCTTGGATATCTTCTTGATCTGACGGATGGTCTCGTAGTATAGTTTCTGAGCCGGGAACACTACAGTAGCATCGCCGGAATGTACGCCGGCAAACTCAATATGCTCACTGATTGCGTAGCACTTGATCACGCCGTTCTGAGCCACAGCGTCAATCTCAACCTCCTTGGCGCGCTGTAGGAATTCAGTCACCACAACCGGGTGCTCCTGACTTACCACAGCGGCGTTGTTGAGCGCAGTCTCAAGCTCCGCACGGTCACTTACCACACGCATGGCGGCACCTGACAGCACATATGACGGACGGATAAGCACAGGCAGACCCACCTCATCAACAAAACTCCAGATATCATCCATACTGGTAAGCTCCTTCCAGCGCGGCTGGTCAATACCCAGCGAGTCACACATCTCAGAGAACTTCTGACGGTCCTCGGCCATATCTATGCTCTTGGCCGATGTACCCAGAATGTTGATACCCTCGTGATCAAGCAGCAGTGCCAGGTTATTAGGGATCTGGCCGCCAGTAGATACAATCACGCCCTTGGGAGCCTCCATATCGCAAATGTCCAATACACGCTCCAGCGTAAGTTCATCAAAGAACAGACGGTCACATGTATCGTAATCGGTACTTACGGTCTCAGGGTTATAGTTAATCATCACTGCCCTGTAACCCATCTCCTGAATCTTCTTGACGGCAGCCACACCGCACCAGTCAAACTCCACGCTGGAGCCTATGCGGTAGGCACCGCTGCCCAGCACAACCACCGACTTGCCGTCCTGCTCAAACCGGACATCGTTCTCACTGCCGTTATATGTTATATAGAGGTAGTTGGTGAATGCCGGATACTCACCTGCCAGAGTATCAATCTGCTTGACTACAGGCAGAACGCCCAGCCCCTTGCGGTATTTGCGTACTGCAGCCTGTTTCTCATGCGGGTTAAGCTTATCACCTGATATGGTTAGTTTACCTATCTGATAATCACTGAATCCCATGCATTTGGCCTCACGCAGCAGATCCTCGCTGACATTCTTAAGGTCACCGGCAGCAACCAGCTGCTCCTTTATATTGTGGATGTTTGCCAGACGGCACAGGAACCACTTGTCAATCTTGGTCAGCTCATGCAGCTTATCTACGGTGTAACCCTGCGCAAAAGCCTGCTCAATGGCCGGCAGACGGCGGTCAGTAGGATTAACCAGTTCCTGCTCAATGTCAGGCACATGCACGTTGTTGCATACAAATCCGTGCAGCCCCTGCCCGATCATACGCATACCCTTCTGGATAGCCTCCTCAAAGGTGCGTCCTATGGACATGATCTCACCCACAGACTTCATGCTGGAGCCAATCAGACGTGATACGCCCTCAAACTTACCCAGGTCCCAACGCGGAATCTTACATACCACATAGTCCAGGGCGGGCTCAAAGCAGGCCGATGTAACCTTGGTTACGGAGTTTGGTATCTCATCCAGACCATATCCCAGACCCAGTTTTGCAGCAACAAACGCCAACGGATAACCTGTAGCCTTTGAAGCCAGGGCCGATGAGCGGCTCAGACGGGCGTTAACCTCAATCACGCGGTAATCATCGGAATTAGGATCAAGGGCATACTGTACGTTGCACTCTCCCACTATACCCACGTGGCGGATTATATCAATTGCAATACGGCGCAGCTTGTGATACTCATGGTCGCTAAGTGTCTGTGACGGAGCTACAACCACGCTCTCACCGGTATGTATACCCAGCGGGTCAAAGTTCTCCATGTTGCAGACCGTAATACAGTTGTCATAACGGTCACGCACCACCTCATACTCAATCTCCTTCCAGCCCTTGAGCGACTCCTCAACCAGAATCTGCGGAGAATATGAGAATGCCGATGCAGCAACCCTCTTGAGTTCCTCATCATTGGAGCAGAAACCTGAACCCAGACCGCCCAGCGTATAGGCAGCACGTACAATTACAGGATAACCAATCTCCTTGACAACCTTAAGAGCCTCCTCCATATTGTTTACGGCCTCACTACGCGGAGTCCTTACGTTTATGGAGTGCATCATATCGGCAAACAGTTCACGGTCCTCGGTATTGATGATTGCCTGAACCGGAGTACCCAGTACCTTAATGCCGTATTTCTCCAGAATGCCGCTCTTGTAGAGCTCAACACCGCAGTTCAATGCCGTCTGGCCACCAAATGCCAGCATAATGCCATCGGGGTTTTCCTTCCGGATAACCTTCTCCACGAATGCGGGAGTAATGGGCAGGTAATATATGGCATCGGCCACACCCTCGGAAGTCTGGACTGTGGCTATATTGGGGTTTATAAGTATAGTGTATTTGCCGTCCTCACGCAGAGCCTTAAGGGCCTGCGAACCTGAGTAGTCAAACTCACCTGACTGACCTATCTTGAGTGCTCCTGAACCGAGCACAAGTACTCTCTTTACATCTTCCATAGCATCATTCATTTCTTAGAGTAGTTTATCATATTCTCCACAAACATACCGAACAAGTTACCTGTATCGGTAGGTCCACTTGATGCCTCGGGATGGAACTGGGTTGAGAAGAAGGGCTTTGTCTTGTGCTTGATACCCTCGTTCGTACCATCATTAAGGTTCTCAAACATACGTTCCCAATCGGCGGGCAAGGTGCTGTCATCAATGGCAAAACCATGGTTCTGTGATGTTACAAAGCACTTATGGGTACCGGGAATACGTACCGTCTGGTTGTGTCCGCGGTGTCCGTACTTGAGTTTGTAGGTCTTGGCTCCTGCTGCAAGTGCCAGCAACTGATTGCCCAGGCAAATACCCATAATTGGTTTGTCCTGCTGCAGTGCCTTGCGGATATTTGCAATGGTCTCGGTGCACATGGCGGGGTCGCCGGGGCCGTTTGATATGAACAGGCCGTCATAATCCTCACCGCTGAAATCATAGTTCCAGGGCACACGCTTAATCTGCACGTTATAGTCAAGCAGGCAGCGCAATATGTTGTTCTTCATGCCACAATCCACCATAAGCACTTTGTACTTTCCGTTTCCGTATTGCTTTATTTCAGGGCATGAAACCTGTGATACCAGATTGTCCTTATTGGGATCGTAGAACGGGATATCCTCATCACCGAACACTATCTTGCCCAGCATGGCGCCTTTCTCACGCAGACGCTTGGTAAGTGCTCTTGTATCAATGCCGTATATGCCGGGAACCTGCCATTTCTTAAGCCACTCGCCCAGACTCTTGGCCGAATCCCAATGGCTGTATTCGGCCGAGTATTGAGAAATGACAAGAGCCGAACACTGTATCCTGTCCGACTCATAAAACTTTGATATTCCGTTTACCGTCTCGTCACCCGGCACTCCGTAATTGCCTATCAACGGGAATGTAGGCACCAGAATCTGGCCTTTATACGACGGATCGCTAAGACTCTCCGGATAGCCCGTCATAGCAGTGTAGAACACCAGTTCGCCCGATACGGATTTCTCGAATCCGAACGAGCGACCTTTGTAACGGGTTCCGTCTTCAAGTATAAGAACAGCTTCTCTCTCCATTTATTTATTCAACATGTTTTTAATTCTTTCCATAGCTTCAATTGTACGCTGCCTGTCGGCAAACGACGTTATTCTGAAGTATCCCTGTCCTGCAGGACCGAATCCGGAGCCCGGCGTAACAACAACCTGAGCTTTCTCCAGCAGGATATCAAAGAACTTCCACGAATCCATACCATCGGGCGTCTGCGCCCAGATGTATGGTGCATTCTCGCCACCCTGAGGGTTAAGTCCTACCTCATTCATGCTGTCGCGGATAATGCGTGCGGTCTCAAGGTAATAGTCTATGGTTGCCTTTGTTTCGGCACGACCCTCTTCGGAGTAGACTGCAAGAGCTCCTTTCTGGGATATGTAGGAGGCTCCGTTGAACTTGCAGCTTTGACGGCGCTCCCAAAGTGCGTTCAGACTGATCTTGCCCCCCTTTCCATCGGACACCATAAGTTCCTGAGGGATAACGGTATAACCGCATCTGACTCCAGTAAATCCTGCTGTCTTGGAGAAACTGCGGAACTCTATTGCGCAGTTCCTTGCTCCCTCAATCTCATAGATTGAATGAGGTATCTCCGGGTCGCGTATAAATGCCTCGTAGGCAGAATCGTACATAATCAGAGCACCATTAGCAAGAGCGTAATCAACCCACTGTTTGAGCTTGCTGCGGGTTATTACAGCACCGGTGGGATTATTCGGGTAGCAAAGATACACTACATCGAACTTTTCCTGCGGAATAACACCTGTAAATCCGTTCCCGGCATTGCAGGTTATGTATTTTATCTCATTGCCGCGCATCAGGTTGGTATCCACATACACCGGATATACCGGGTCTGTAATACCGACAAGCGACCCGGGAGTAAGGATATCACCTATATTACCCGTGTCGCTTTTGGCTCCGTCATTAATAAAAATGTCATCGGGGTTCATCTGTACCCCCAGCGGTGCGTAATCACCTTTCACTATGGCCTCTCTTAGCCAGAGATAGCCGCGCTCGGGGCCGTAACCGTGAAATGTCTCCGGCGCAGCACAGTCATCAACAGCCTTGTGCATTGCCTTGATTACGGCAGGAACCAAAGGACGCGTTACGTCACCTATTCCCATTCTTATTATATCGGCCTCGGGATGGGCCTGACTGTAAGCCGATACCCTCTTGGCGATATCCAGAAACAGATATCTCTCGGGCAGACGACTAAAGTTTATGTTTGCTTGTGGCATATAATATATCAGATTTCTATTTTTCCTTCATAAACCAGGTTGGCGTCGCCGGTCATAAGAACCTCTTTGGTATTGGGATCCCATGATACGGTTAGCGCACCGCCATCCATAATCACTTGACACTCTGTAGGATCAGTATATCCCTGCATGGCCGATGCAACTGCTGTTGCGCAGGCACCCGTTCCGCATGCGCAGGTAATTCCGCTGCCGCGTTCCCATACGCGCATACGAATATGATTACGGTCCAGAACCTGTGCAAACTCAATGTTGGCACGGTTGGGAAACATCTCGTTATGCTCCATGAAAGGACCCACCTCAGCTACACGGGCCTTTTCGGCATCCTTTACAAACATAACCAGATGCGGGTTACCCATATCGATGGCAGTGCATACCGTAGGTCCTTCGCCCACATTCAAAGTCTCTCCCACCAGATATCCTTCAGTTTTCTTGTTACCCGCCGAATGGCCGCTAAAGCCAATGCCAACGCCAATGTTAACTTTAAGCGGAACGCCAGGGCCCATACCAACGCTAACCGACTCAATCTCGCCGTCGTCACCCGGATGGAGTGACAGTTTCTTAATGCCTGAAAGAGTCTCTAAAGTAATTTCAGTCTTGGTGGTTAATCCTTTGTCATACACATACTTACCAACGCAACGCGAACCATTTCCGCACATCATTGCCTCGGATCCGTCGGCGTTGAAAATGCGCATGCTGAAATCGGCCACCTTGGAGCGTCCTATCAGTATGATTCCGTCGGAGCCTATGCCCTTGTGGCGATCACTCCAGAGTATGGAGAGTTTATCGGGATTGGGCAAAACAGTATCCATGACATTGACATAGATGTAGTCATTGCCCAGACCGTGCATCTTGCTGAATTCCACTACTCTACCCATTGCTTATTTGCTCTTTAGGTATGCGTCAACCTTAGCTGCAGTCTCACGTCCGCTTGCCAGAGCCCTTACAACCAGACTGGCACCGTTCTTGGCATCACCTGCCAGGAACACGTTCTCAGCATACTGCGGATGCTCAGGCTTGAGGAATCCCATAGCCAACAGCACCATATCGCACTCAATTATCTCCTTGTTGCCTGTAGGTTTCATCTGCGGACGGCCACCGTTAGGATCCGGTACCCACTCCACAGTCTCAACCTCAACGCCCTTAAGGTTACCCTTACCATCATCAAGGAACTTGTTTGACGTTAAGCACCAGCGGCGCTCGCAACCCTCCTCATGACTGGTTGTGGTCTTGAGTATGTTAGGCCACTGCGGCCACGGTGTTGCGGGGTTGTAACCCACCGGCGGCTTGGGCATGATCTCAATCTGAGTAACGCTTACGGCACCCTGACGATGGCATGTACCTATGCAGTCGCTACCGGTATCACCACCACCAATTACCAGCACCTTCTTACCCTTGGCCGATACGGTCTCTTCGGGGCTGAACTCCTTACCTGCCAGACGCAGGTTCTGCTGAGTAAGCATCTGCAGGGCAAAATATACGCCCTTGAACTCACGTCCGGGAATTTTAAGGTCACGTGCGGTAGGTGTACCGTTTGATATGATGTATGCGTCAAAGCCCTTGGGCAGATCGTTCAAGTCAACCATTGTGTTGAACTGGAACTTGATACCCTCCTGCTCCATGATGGCCATACGGCGGTCAATCACATACTTGTCAAGCTTAAAGTTAGGTATTCCGTAACGTACCAGACCTCCGGCCGATGGCATCTTGTCAAACAGAGTAACCTCATAACCAAGTGCATTAAGGCGTACTGCAGCGCTCAGTCCGGCAGGACCTGCACCAATTATGGCAACCTTCTTGCCATTACGCTCATATGTATGGGCCTTTACGTAACCTTCACGGAAGGCATGCTCAATGATAGAGCACTCGTTCTCACGAACGGTTACAGGGGCATCTATGCACAGGTTCAAGGCACAACTCTTCTCGCAGAGTGCAGGGCATATACGGCCCGTAAACTCGGGGAAGTCATTGGTGGCTGAGAGCAGCTTGTAAGCCAGTTCCCATTTGCCTTTGTAAACGGCATCCTGCCATTCGGGCTGCTTGTTGCCCAGCGGGCATGCCCAATGGCAGAACGGAACGCCGCAATCCATGCAGCGTGAAGCCTGCTGCTGGCGGCTGCTGTCGTTCAGCGTCTGCTCAACTTCACCAAAGTCAGCAATTCTCTCATGTATTGGTCTATGACCGGCATCCTGTCTGGGTACGGTCAGGAAAGCTCTTGGATTTCCCATAGTAGTGTCTCTTTACAATTTAATAATCACGCTGAACGTTATCAATCTTCTGCTGCAG
>CACWIN010000054.1 GCA_902760965.1 uncultured Bacteroidales bacterium
CGAAAAGCCGGTTTCATTTGGTGAAATGTGGCAGGAGTTCAAGGCAAACAAGTGCCTGCAGCTGGTTCTGAGCATCTTTATCGTAGTGTTCCTGGCATCGTTCATCAGCGCTCCGGTAAACGCTTATTATACTCACCTGAGTGATTATAATCCAACTGTACAGAATGCAATCCTTATATTCACAACCATCATTCCTGCTATCCTTCTTATCGTTGTAGGATATCTGGTATTCAAGTATCCTCTCACTGACGAAAGACTTGATGAGATGAACCGTGAAATTGAGGCTAAGCACGCAGCCAAGAAATAATTATTCAGCTAAAAATTCACAAGGGAGCCAGTTCTGAGAAGGATTGGCTCCCTTTTTTGCCAAATAGTGTTAATAATTGCTCAAGGTTGTATAACTTTGCATTCCAAAATGAAGACAAGTATTCTTTCAAACGTAAAGATGGTAGTGGGCATGTGCTCATTACTGCTTGCCGTGTCTTTTATGTCCGGTTGCAAGGGCGGGCGTAAAGTCTGCATGGAGTGTCTCCATGAGATTGAAGTGCCTCTTTTGCACGATGATATAACCGAGTATCCTCTTGTATCCAAGCTGTTTGCATCGATTGATACCGTCTATCTGGAGAAAGCCGGTGTTGAAAGCTATGTTCAGTCAGTCGATGAGGTAAAACTGTTGGGTGACACAATCATTGTACGTTCGGCCAATACCTTGTTCTTTTTTGACAGACAGGGTCGTTTTATAAGAAGCTTCTTCCGCCAGGGTAACGGCTTTGGCAATTACCGGATTATTGAGAGGTTTGACTTGCTTCCTGACAGGAACGAGATGTTCATCCTGGACGGCCACAACAACAAGATTTTTGTTTACGGAATTGACGGCAGTTATCACCGGCAGGTTGATGTTGATGATTTTGTGACCGATTTTGCCGTATTACCTGATGGTGGTTTCCTGTTTGCAAACCCCATAAAGTACACTGACCGTAGTTTCCGTCGTGGATTATGGCAGACTGATGCCAACGGTAAGTTTGTAAAGCAGCTTATTGAGTTTGATCCGGAATTTGCCCATGTTAGCATAAATAATCCTTATCTGAACCATATCAGTCCGGGTGTAATAGGATTCATGGGTGTTGAGGATAATGACAAGTTCTATACCATTAGCGGTGACTCCATCAAGGTTACATGCAAGATGACTACCGATATAGTCATTCCGGATGACCTTAAGCGCAGCGACAAGGTGTATACAAATCCTCAGCAGGAGTATACCAAGTGCGGTTATCTTGAGTCGGAACGTTTTCTTTACTTTGTTGCTACCAATTATGGAGCAAATTTGGTAATGGCTTTTGTTGACAAGAGTGACTGGACTACTTACAGGATGTATGTATACACCGAGGATTTCAATAACAATGCTGCTAATGTTGAGCAGTTCCCGTTCCTTGTAAGCTGTTACAACGGGACTTTCGTGGGGTTCTTTGATGCTGGCATGGTGTTCCAGGAGGAACGGTACCAGAGGATGTTCCCTGGCATGACGGAGGATTCAAATCCGGTCCTCATTCTTTACAACGATAAATAATACGTTATCAGTGACGCAAAGGGGTCGTTTAACAATGCGTCGCGACGCATTGTTAAACGACCCCTTTGCGTCACCTTTGCGTCATTAGAAGCCGAAGTCGAAGTCTTGGGTTTGGATGTTGGTGTCCTGTTCGGGTGCCTTTGCCTCCAGGTGGATGGGGTTGCCCTCTATGTGGACGGCTTTTACGGGGCAGATGAATTCGCAGCCGCCGCAGCCTACGCATAGGTCGGGGGTGGTTTCGGGGATGGTCAGGCCTCCCTGGAACGGTACCATGTGGATGGCTTGGACTGGGCAGTGTTCGGCGCAGGCTCCGCAGCTGGTGCGGTTCACGTTTACTACGCAGATATCCTTGTTGAATACTACGCGGCCCGGTTGGGTGCTGTGCTTTTGCTCAACCGTGATGGGGCGAATGGCACCTGCGGGGCATACCTGACTGCAAAGGTTGCAGTCATAGTTGCAGTAACCCTGGTCAAACTTCATTACGGGCTGCATTATTCCACCTAAGCCGTATTCCATACCGGCAGGTTTTAGCACGTGGCTGGGACATTTGCTTACGCACAGATGGCATGCGGTGCAATGCTGCAGCAGGTTCTTGTGGCTTATTGAGCCTGGAGGCGACATTGGTACGCGGGTGTCTTTTGTACCTGCAACCTTGGCCTCAAGGGCGGCAGGGGCAAGTGCGGCTATGACTAGAGTTGATTTTAGGAACTGACGCTTGGATTCATCAACATTATCGGCCGTTTTCACCGTGGTTTTTGTGCACTTTACAGGACCGTAGCTTATTGCTTTCTGCTTGCATGAGTCAATGCAGTCAAAACAGTCCACACAACGGGAATAGTCTATCTTTTGGTTTGCCGAGTCTATGCAGAATGCCTTGCACTTTCGCTGGCAGGCAAGGCAATGGTTGCACTTGTCCTTGTCAATGCGCATGCGCAGAAGTGAGAATCTTGAGAAAAATCCCAACAAGGTACCAACCGGGCAGATGGTGTTGCACCATGTGCGTCCGTGGTGGTACGAGATGTGTCCTACAACCAATAGGGTAAGCAGGGCTACCACGAATGCCGTTATGGATTTAAGTGATATGACAACCTTAAAGAAACGGTAGCTGCCCATCTTCTCGGAGATGATTGCAAGCAGGTTGTTTCCAAAAAGATAGATGGGACGGAACAGTTCGTCGGCCATACGTCCGTATGCGCTGTAGGGCTCCAGCAGGCCTACCAGAAAGGTGAATCCGCATACCCAGGCAATGATAAGGACGGCAAGCACGCCCCAACGCAGCCAGGGCTGTTCAGGCTTATATCCGTATTTCTTTTTCTTGTCAAATTTCTTTGACAGCCAGTTAAACAAGTCCTGGAATATGCCCAACGGACAAACCACTGAGCAGTATAAACGGCCAAATATCAGTGTACCTGCAATTAGGCATACCAGCGTTACAATGCTGACCGAAAACAAGGCAGGCCCGAACTGTATCTTTTGGAGCAACGGGTTGTCAATTATACCTGCAAAGTCTAAGAACCCGAATGTGAGTATGGCGATGACCGCTATGGCCACCGCCGTTCTTATTTTGCGTAACATTAAAGTCTTACTCTCTTTACGTTGATTGACTCCAGATCCATGGTTCCCAGTCCATGTTTCTGTCCGTCAGGAATATGCTCTATGTCCTCAAACTTGATATTCTTGTTGATTTGTGTAAAGAACTTGCCGGCAGCGGTATCCACGGCTACAATATCGGGCGATGCGAACAACGCTTTTGTGAGTACCACGTCGCTGGCGCTGCGGCCCTGAGGGCCGTTGGTTGCTACAGTACGGTATGCGTCAACAATATGCAGGACGGCAGGTTTGTATGTGCAGATATCGGCAATGCACTGGTGCAGTCCTCGTGAATGGAACGCGCGGCGGTCCCATACAATACCCATGTGGTTCTTCATGGCACATGTCATAAGGGCTCCTCCGTGGTTCTTTAGAACCGGAACGTTGATCCACTTGTCGCACTCTATGATGGCCTTGTGAACCTGGGCGCTCTTGAGTGACACACCCTTGGGGATTTCTACATTCTGATATGATGACTGTTCATGGCCATATACCATTGTGGCGCCGGCCTTCTTTACTGCGGCATCAATACCGCTGTGGTCATAACAACGGCTCCAGTTGTCGCATGTATGGTCAAATACCTTGATTTCGGCAGCACCTGCATCCTGGCACATCTTGATGAGTGCTGCAATCAGGTCCGGATTGGTATTGCCGGCCAGTTCGGGGGTGCGGTCCCAGCCTATGTTGGGCTTTATTACAATCTTGTCGCCTTTCTTTATAAAGCGTTCTATTCCGCCAAGTTCTTTCATTGCGGCCTGAAGCATTTCTGCGGGCTCGCCGTTCATGATTGCGGCAAGGTCGGCTTTACCGTCCGAGGCGGTTGCCGTGGCAGGCATGGTACTTGCCATGACGTCCATCATGCCGCTGCTTTTGACTGTTACCAGTGCTCCGGCTGCTGCCAGAGTCTTTAAGAAATCCCGTCTATCCATAATGGTCTGTGGTAAAAAACAGTGGTTAGTAATGTTATTTTGTGCGAAGATATGGTTTTTATTTTAGTTTTATTATGAAAGTTGTTCATTATTTGCTCTCTATATTATTGGTGCAGTAGGTGGAATTCGTTAATTTCGCGCAATTAACAGAAACAACCGAAAATCATATAAAAACAATGTCCGAGACTAAGAGAATTTCATCAGCTCTGATATCGGTCTTCCATAAGGATGGCCTTGACGAGATTATCAGTAAACTCCATCAGGAGGGTGTAAAACTAATTTCTACCGGCGGAACCCAGCGCTTCATTGAGTCGCTCGGCATACCCTGCCAGGCAGTAGAGGAACTGACAAGTTATCCGTCAATATTGGGCGGCCGCGTAAAGACCCTTCATCCAAAAATATTCGGTGGCATTCTGGCCCGTCGTGAGGAGGAGAACGATATGGCCCAGATGGCAAGTTACGATATTCCTGAGATTGATCTTGTAATAGTTGACCTTTATCCTTTTGAGGAGACTGTAAAGTCCGGCGCAGAGGATGCTGATATAATTGAAAAGATTGATATAGGCGGTATCTCCCTTATCCGTGCAGGTGCCAAGAATTTCAAGGACGCAGTTATTGTTGCCAGCAAGGAACAGTACAAGCCTCTGCTTGACATTCTGAACGAGCGTGGCGCCGAGACTACCCTTGAGGAGCGCCGCTGGTTTGCCAAGGAGTCATTTGCCGTATCATCATATTATGACAGCTGCATTTACAACTGGTTTGCCGGTGATGAGGAAGAAGACCATTTCCGTCTGGCTCTTGACGGCCACAAGGCAATGCGTTACGGTGAGAATCCCCATCAGAAGGGCGTGTTCCACGGTGACCTTGATGCAATGTTTGACCAGGTTCACGGCAAGGAGATATCTTACAACAACCTGCTTGACATAAATGCAGCCATTGACCTGATTGACGAGTTCAGCGAGACCACATTCGCCATTCTCAAGCACAACAACGCATGCGGCGTGGCTTCACGTCCCACACTCCTTGAGGCTTGGAAGGATGCACTTGCAGGTGATCCCGTATCGGCCTTTGGCGGTGTCCTTATTGCCAACGCTCCCATTGACAAGGCTACAGCCGAGGAGATAAACAAGATATTCTTTGAGGTTATCATTGCTCCGGATTATGACTTTGACGCCCTTGAAATACTGGGTCAGAAAAAGAACCGCATAATACTTATCCGCAAGGAGCAGAAACTACCCGTCAAGCTGGTTCGTTCGGCTCTTAACGGCGTACTGGTTCAGGACAAGGATACCAAGATTGAGACTCCCGACGAGCTTAAGCTTGTAACTTCACGCAAGCCTAGCGATCAGGAGATTGAGGATATGCTCTTTGCCAACAAGATTGTAAAGAACAGCAAGAGTAACTCTATAGTTTTTGCACGCGGCAAGCAGCTGCTGGCAAGCGGCGTTGGCCAGACTTCACGTGTTGATGCCCTTAAGCAGGCTGTAGAGAAGGCTCACGGATTTGGATTCACTCTTGAGGGTGCCGCAATGGCAAGCGACGCTTTCTTCCCGTTCCCCGACTGTGTGGAACTGGCCGACAAGGCAGGCGTAAAGAACGTTATCCATCCGGGAGGTTCGGTTCGCGATCAGGAGTCAGTTGATTACTGCGAGCAGCATGACATGACTATGGTAATGACCGGATTCCGTCATTTCAAACATTGATTTTTAACGCATAACTGATATTAAAGTGGGACTGTTTTCATTAACTCAGGAGCTGTCGATGGACCTTGGCACTGCCAATACCATCATTATGCACAATGACAAGATTGTGGTAAACGAGCCTTCGATAGTTGCCCTTGACAACCGCACCGACAAGATGGTGGCTGTGGGCAACCAGGCAAAACTGATGTACGAGAAGACCAACAAGGATATCCGCGTAGTCCGTCCTTTGAAAAACGGTGTGATTGCCGACTTTGATGCCTGCGAGCAGATGATGCGCGGTCTGATAGGAATGGTTGACACCGGTCGCCGTCTCTTCTCCCCGTCACTTAAGATGGTTATCGGTGTTCCGTCGGGCAGTACCGAGGTTGAGTTGCGTGCCGTACGTGACAGTGCCGAGCATGCCGGCGGACGTGAGGTCTATATGCTTTTTGAGCCTATGGCAGCAGCTATAGGCATAGGCATTGACGTGCTGGCTCCCGAGGGTACAATGATTGTGGATATAGGCGGCGGTACCACCGAGATTGCAGTTATATCGCTGGGCGGTCTGGTATCAAACAACTCTGTTAAGGTTGCCGGTGATGATTTTACGGCCGATATTCAGGAGTACATGGGCCGTCAGCATAATGTCAAGGTGAGTGAACGTATGGCCGAGCGCATCAAGATCCACGTTGGTGCCGCTTTGACCGAGCTTGCCGAGGACGCCCCTGAGGATTACATTGTTAACGGCCCCAACAAGATAACCGCCCTGCCAATGTCTGTCCCCGTATGCTATCAGGAGATTGCACACTGTCTGGACCGTTCCATTGCCAAGATTGAATCGGCTGTACTTAATACTCTGGAGAATACTCCTCCTGAACTGTATGCCGATATCCTTAAGAACGGTATTTATCTTTCGGGCGGCGGTTCCATGCTGCGTGGCATAAGCAAGCGTCTGGCTGACAAGATTGGCATTGAGTTCCATATTGCCGCCGAGCCTCTGCTCAGTGTGGCAAAGGGAACCGGAGTCGCACTCAAGAACGTTGACCGTTTCTCATTCCTTATGAGATAAACCAGGATTGTAGCGGTGCGTTCTCTATTGGATTTTATAGTAAGGCACAGCTACGTTTTCCTGTTTGTTCTGCTGGAGACGTTATCGCTGATATTCCTGTTTGGTTTTAATGACCGGCAGAAAGAGGCGTATCTGACGTCGGCAAACAGTGTTTCAGGCACTCTTTTGGAGTGGCGTTCCGGAATAGAGCGTTATTTTGGCCTTAACAAAGAGAACGCTACTCTTGTTGAGGAAAATTCCAGGTTACGTGATTTGCTGTATCAGTATGTTGACAGCCAGTATGTGCAAACTGCACGCGAACTGTCATCGGACCGCACTGTTGCCGCCCGCGTAATAGACAATTCCATCCGAAAGGACAACAACTACATTACCATTGACAAAGGCAGTCTGGACGGCGTAGCCAAGGGCATGGGAGTATATAACCCTGATGGAGTTGTGGGCGTTGTCATGCTCACAGGCAAGCGCTATTCAATAGTGATGCCTGTTTTGAACAGCAATACCAGTATAAGCTGCAAGGTAAAGGGTAGTGACAGTTTTGGATTTCTTGAATGGCAGGGAGGTGATCCCTATAAAGCGCATATTGTTGATATGCCTTACCATTCCAGCGTGCAGCGGGGCGACACAATTGTTACCACAGGTTTTTCGTCGGTGTTCCCGGAGGGTATACCTGTTGGTGTGGTATCGGGCGTTGAACATTCCCGCAACGGATATACGCTCAAGGTCCAGGTGACCCTGGCTGTTGACATGTCGGACCTGAACTGGATTTATGTTCATTCCCTGGTGAGGGATCCGGAGATAGACAAGTTGTATGAACAGATAAAGAACTGACCCATGGAACCGTTGTCATTCATGCGCAGGCTGGGACTTATGTTGGGGCTGGTATTGCTTCAGGTCCTGATACTGAACAGGATAGCCCTGTTTGGATACGTTACGCCGCTTTTCTACATATGGATGATTGTAAGATTTGACAGCTCCATGTCCCGTAACAGTGTCTTGTTGTGGGCTTTCTTTACCGGTCTGCTTGTTGACCTTTTTGGTGGTACGCCCGGACTTAATGCCGCTTCGGCTACTTTCCTGGCAATGTTCCAACCGGGAATGGTTAAAGTGTTCGTGCCGCTTGACAGGCACGAAATATTTGTTCCGGGCTCATCAACGATGGGTAACAGGGCATTCTGGGGATATCTGCTCTTAACTACCGCATTGCATCACACGGTATATTTCATATTGCTAAGCATCCCGCTGGGAGACTGGTCCGTATTGGCCCTTAAAGTGGTTTTCAGCACTCTTTTGACAGTTGTCTTTATGTATGCCGCCGATTATTCGGCGGTTAAGAAAGGGCCCAAATCTGTAATGGTACGTTGAAAAATCACAGGTTTGACAACAGGAAATTCGTGATAGGCATAATGGTTATAACCGTTGTGCTCATATATGTGATCCGTTTGTTCCAGATACAGATCCTTGATACCCGTTACCGTAATTCGGCCGATAACAACGCACTTTATTACAGGACTGTCTATCCCACCAGAGGCGTTATTTATGACAGGAAAGGACGCATGATTGTAAGCAACGAACCGTCGTTTGACGTTGTGGTTGTAATGCGTAACGTAAAAGACCTGGATACACTTGCTTTCTGTAAATCGCTTGATATAACACGTGAGTTTTTTGACAGCCGTATGGCCGATATCAGGAACCTGCGCAAGAATCCCGGTTACTCGTCATATACCGAGCAGATATTCCTGAATCAGCTGTCAGTTGACGAGGTGGCCGATTTCAGGGAAAACCTGTACCGTTTTAACGGATTCAGCATTAACCAGCGCCAGCAGCGAAAATACAATTACGATGCTGCGGCTCATGTGTTGGGAGATCTGGGTGAGGTTTCAAAGGCCGAGGTTGACAATGACAGCTGGTATGTTCAGGGTGATGTGATTGGCAAACAGGGCGTAGAGAAATACTATGAAACCAGGTTGCGCGGAAAGAAAGGTGTCCAGGTACTGTTGAAAGATGCTTACGGACGTCGTCAGGGCAGTTATTATAACGGCGAATTTGATGTTGAGGCTATACCAGGCCAGAACCTTAAGCTGGGAATTGATATAGAACTTCAGATGCTGGGTGAAAAACTCATGCAGAACAAGATTGGCAGCATAGTTGCCATAGAACCAAAGACAGGTGAGATTCTCTGTATGGTATCGGCTCCTTCTTTCAGTCCGAATGAAATGTCAGGACGGCATAGAGGTGAACATTATCAGGAACTGGCTTCCCGCCCTGACAAACCGCTGCTTAACAGGCCTATTCAGGGAACTTACCCTCCCGGTTCAACTTTCAAGACATCGCAGGCACTTACATTCCTTCAGGAGGGGATCATTGATACACGTACCCAGTATCCGTGCACCGGAGGTTTTGTGTTCCGTGGCCTTAGGGTTGGCTGCCATGCGCATTCATCGCCGCTTTCACTCAATTTTGCCATAGCAACATCGTGTAACGGCTATTTCTGCTGGGGATACTATTACATGATAGGTGCATACAAATACGGTACGCCGCAAAAGGCGCTCACGGTATGGAAGGATTATATGGTCGATATGGGATTCGGGTATACGCTGGGTGTGGATCTGCCTGGTGAGGCCCGTGGCATGATTCCCAATTCGGACTATTATGACCGACACTACAACCGATCATGGAACGGCCTTACCACAATAAGCAACTCTATAGGTCAGGGCGAAGTTACGCTTACCCCGTTGCAGATTGCCAATCTGGGAGCAACCATTGCCAACCGCGGCTATTATATCAAACCTCATGTGGTGAGTGCCATCGAGGGCGAGGAACTGGATTCGGCTTATACTACTCCTCACTATGTGAGTGTTGACAAAAAGAACTATGAGATAGTTATTCAGGGTATGCGTCAGTCAGTGGTTGATGGCACATGCCGTGCTGCCAATACAAGTGACTATCTGGTGTGCGGCAAGACCGGAACTGCACAGAACAGGGGTGCCGACCATTCGGTCTTTATGGGATTTGCACCAATGGATGATCCTCAGATAGCCATTGCGGTCTATGTTGAGAACGGAGGTTTTGGTGCGGTATACGGTGTACCTATCGGTGCGCTTATGATGGAGCAGTACATTACAGGAGGGTTATCGGAAGCCAGCAAACTTAAGGCCGAACAATACTCCAACAGGGTTATAGATTATGGAGAGGAGGAGCGTTGACATAATAGGCAAGCTTGACTGGTTTACGGTTCTTGTGGTGGTGGCCATCATGGTATGCGGTTGGTTCAGCATTTGCGGTGCCAGTGCAAATCTTGAAAACCAGGACCTGTTTTCGTTTGCCACCCGCCCAGGCAAGCAGCTGGTTTGGATACTTTGTGCATTTGTTCTGGGGGCGGTAATGCTGCTTATTACCCAGAATTTTTACAATTCATACGCCTATATTGTATACATTCTGCTGTTGCTGTTGCTCCTTGTGACCATATTCGTGGCCAAGGACACAAAAGGCTCCCGTTCGTGGCTCAATCTGGGTCCTGTAAGCCTGCAACCGGCCGAATTTGCAAAGTTTGCAACAGCACTGGCATTGGCCAAGTTTGTTGACAGGTTTGATTTTAATCCCCTTAACTTGCGTGATATCCTTAAGGCCTGTGCCATATTCGTGATACCTATGTTCCTGATTGTGTGTCAGAACGAGACCGGATCGGCATTGGTATATTTGGCGTTCCTGCTGGTTATGTACCGTGAAGGTATGACCGGAAGCGTATTGCTTACCGGATTCTGCGCCATACTCTTTTTTGTGCTTGAAATCAAGTTCAGCCCGGTCAGTTTTGGCAGTCAGCCATTCCAGGTTGGAACATGGCTGGTATTGACCATCATCCAGCTTATTGAGACGCTAATGATATGGAAAATGTCAAAAAACCGTTCCCTTTCACTTACTGTATTGGGGGTAGGTCTTGGCGGAATGCTGATAGGACTCTCTGTATCACTCTCAATGGTGCCGTTTAATGTTACCTGGCTTCAGGTGGGACTTATTATTGTAACAAGCATATACATTGTATTCCGTTCATTCAAGGATATTGCCCGCAAATATATCCTTGTGGCAGTGTTTGCCATAGGTTCGGTATGTTATCTTTTCTCGGTCAATTACGCTTTCAATGATATACTCCAGCCTCACCAGCGTACCAGAATAAACGTGATTCTTGGTCTTGAGGATGACCCTAAAGGTGCCGGATACAATGTGAACCAGTCCCTTATTGCAATAGGCTCCGGTGGCCTTACCGGTAAGGGATTCATGAAAGGTACCCAGACAAAGCTCAAGTATGTACCTGAGCAGGATACGGACTTTATATTCTGCACCGTAGGTGAGGAGCAGGGATTCAAGGGCTCCGTGTTTGTGCTGCTGCTCTATCTGAGCCTACTGTTGCGCCTGATTGTGCTTGCCGAGCGGCAATCATCAGTGTTTGGCCGCGTGTATGGCTACTCGGTGGTGTGCATCCTGCTGTTCCACCTATTTATTAATATAGGAATGGTGCTGGGTATCACGCCCGTAATAGGCATCCCCTTGCCCTTCTTCAGCTACGGAGGCTCCTCCCTCTGGGGCTTCACCATCCTGCTCTCCGTCTTCCTTCGCATCGACTGCGAACGCACCACCTCCTATTAACTTTGGCGTTGGCTTTGGCGTTGGCGTTGGCTTTGGCGTTGGCTTTGGCTACCATGCGGCGTGTATCTTTCGGCCCAAGGGGCCGCATTATAAGCTAACGCCAATGCCAAAGCCAAAGTTTTATCATTGTTGTGGTCTGGGACGATTGTGATGTTTTTTCTTCTTTTTCTTTTTGTCAAAGCGGGACAGGTCGCCGTCGGTAAGGATGTCATTCTCTATGCGGGAATCGGTGTGGACAGCGTTCTCATCCAGGCTCAGGGGTTTCTGGCCCTTGCGGTTCATTGATATGATTTCAAGCGCGCGGGCGGGAGTGATGGTCTCCACGTTGGCGGCAAACACCTTATCGGTGGAGTAGGAGAGCTGTCCGTTCAGGATATCGGCCTTGAAGAAGTAGTAGGTGCTGTCCTTGGTCTCCAGTGGGATATCGCGTGATGGGAATCCCTTCTGAGCCTCCACGTAGGCATCCACCGGTTGAGACCGATACAAAACTGGTCATCCAGGTAGTGCAGCACAGTTCACGTCCGCAGGGGCCGATGCCACCTATGCGGCCTGCCTCCTGGCGGGCACCAATCTGTTTCATCTCAATACGTACATGGAAGGCATCGGCCAGTACCTTGATGAGCTGACGGAAATCCACACGGCCATCGGCAATGTAGTAGAAGATGGCTTTGAGGCCGTCACCCTGATACTCCACGTCACCTATCTTCATCTCCAGACCCAGGTCCTTGGCGATCTGGCGGGAGCGTATCATGGTGTCGTGCTCGCGGGCCTTGGCCTCGGCATACTTCTCCATGTCAACCTCACGTGCCTTGCGGTAGATGCGCTTGATCTCGATGTCGGGGCGCAGGTTGGCCTTCTTCATCTGGAGCTGTACCAGACGGCCGGTCATGGTTACTGTACCAATATCGTGACCGGGATTGGATTCCACGGCAACTATATCACCCTTTTCAAGAGGA
>CACWIN010000055.1 GCA_902760965.1 uncultured Bacteroidales bacterium
AAAGTATCGGAATCCCACTCCTTCTTTACAATTTCACTCCAGTTATTGATTTTCTGGATTTCATCAATTACAAGTATCAGATCCGTAAGGTTCTCCACTTTCATCTTGACACGTGCCGCATTCCAGCAGTCACTTATCCATGAGAAGTTGGTTACCGGCACAGCATCGGCAGTATAGAATACGTAAGGTATCTCCTGAGACTGAACCACCTGTTTCATCAAAGTGGATTTTCCGACCTGTCGAGGCCCCATGATTACCTGGATGAAACGGCGCTTCTCGGCCAATCTACTCTTTAGTGTCGCAAACTGAAACCTCTCATACATAGTCAATTACATTTAGATTATAAATTTTACTCAATGGAGTGAGCAAAATTACTCAATAAATCTAAAACACCAAATAGAGCGAACACTTTTTTAGGAAAGCACGTTATCCTGAATGACCAGGCTGGCCAGCATGAAGCCGAATATGGCGGTAATATGGGCCACAGTTCCGCATGCGGTTTCGCCCCTTCCTTCCGGTATAAGTTCACCGCTAAAGACGCACTTGAACTTGCGCTTGGGGTACTCTCCCAGATGTTTGAATTTCTTTCTGAGTGCGCGGGCCAGAGGATCGCCCTGAACCTTCCAGAATTCCGTGATTTTGATACGCGTTGGATCCAGCTTGAGTGCGGCACCCATTGAAACAACTTAGCCTTGGTCTGCGTAGCCATCAGGATTAACAAAGCCTTATCCTTGAGTGAATCTATCGCATCGATGATATAATCGTAACTGTCAAACTCAAACTCATGGGCCGTTTCCTCATTGAAAACCTTCTGTAAAGCAGCAATCTCTGCCTGCGGATTGATGCTGAGCAAACGCTCTTTCAACACATCCACCTTTGCCTGCCCCACTGTTTTGGTGGTAGCCATAAGCTGACGGTTGATATTGCTGGTACACACACAGTCGCTGTCCACGATAGTAAGATGACATATTCCGCTACGAACCAGGCTCTCGGCGCACCAGGAGCCCACGCCACCCACACCAAACAGAATCACACGCTTCTGTCCGATACGCTCCACGGTCTCTGCCCCCATCAGCAGCTCAAGCCTTCCGAATATCTGATCCTCGTTTGCCATATCTATATCAGCGAGTAAAAGATTCCACCGAACAGGCCGGCCAGAAGGATTACTTTGATGGGACCGATTTTCCAGAAGTATGTGGCTACGAATGCCAGTGCGAATAGGCCGATGCTTACGTAGAGTTGCAGGTTATCTTTATTGAATGCACCCAGGTTCTCCTCATTAAGGAGTAGCAGAACTGCTGCGGCAAGCATACCTACTACAACGGGACGCAGCCACTTGAGAACGGTCTGTACGGAGTTGTGGTCCTTATAGCGCATAAAGAAGGCGCTGATAAGGAGCATCAGGATGAATGACGGCAACATCACTGAGAATGATGCCAGCAGGGATCCAAAAATAGCCTGCGTTCGCGACATGCCGACATTCTCAATAGCCTTGTAGCCTACGTATGTGGCCGAGTTTATGCCTATCGGACCCGGAGTCATCTGGCTTACGGCTACGATATCGGTAAACTCAGAGTTGCTAATCCACTGATGGTTCTCAACTACCTCATTCTGGATGAGTGACAGCATTCCGTATCCGCCACCGAATCCGAATAAACCTATCTTAAAGAAGGTCCAGAATAGTTTGAGATATATCACAACCGCATTCATGCCTTCCTGAGTTTAAGTATGTAATACAGGATTGCGCCGATAATCGTAGCGAATATGATCCACACAGGTGATACGCCCAGCCACCAGATAAGCAGCGCAGTTACAACCGGAACCCACCAGGTCCACTTGTTCAGGCCGGCCTTTGAAGCCAGACGGATGGTAGGTGTAAGAATCAGTGCGATAACAGCCGGACGTATGCCCTTAAAGACATTCTCCACAATCCGGTTGTCGCGGTAATTGCCCAGGAACAGGGCTATGGCCAGGATGATGATAATGGACGGCAGCACAGTACCCAACGCACAGAATATACTGCCGATGGACTTACGCATCCTGTAGCCTATGAATATGGATATGTTTACAGCAAAGACTCCCGGGGCAGACTGAGCAATAGCCAGCAGGTCCAGGAAGTCTTCACGTGAGATCCAACCCTTGCGCTCCACCACCTCACGCTCAATGAGCGGTATCATGGCATATCCACCACCGATGGTGAACAGTCCTATCTTAAAGAAGGTGATGAAAAGCGTGAGCAGCATAAGGCTTATTTCTGAGCCTCAACCCACTTGCGGGCATTCACGAATGCCTCAATCCACGGGGTGATCTGGTCATCCTGACGGTCAGCGGGATAGAATCCACACTGCCAAGGGAATATGGCGCGCTCAGGATGCGGCATCATAGCCACATGACGGCCATCGGCACTTGCAATACCGGCCACATTGTAATCAGATCCGTTTGGATTGGCGGGATAATCGGCGTATGTATATTTTGCAATTACGTTATACTTGTCTTCTGAGTAAGGCAGTGAGAACTTGCCCTCACCGTGAGCAACCCAGACACCCAGACGCGAGCCACTCAGAGTCTTAAACATGACACTCTCGTTCTGCGGGATGGTCAGGCCCAGGAATGATGACTCAAACTTGTGTGAGTCATTGTGCAGCATGTGGCTCTTCTTTTCGTGGTCAGGATTGATGAGTCCAAGCTCAATCATCAGCTGGCAACCGTTGCAGATACCCAGTGAAAGGGTGTCCTTACGTGCGTAGAAGCGGTCAAGTGTCTCTTTTGCCTTGGGGTTGAAGAGGAAAGCACCGGCCCAACCCTTGGCGGAACCAAGAACGTCCGAGTTGGAGAATCCGCCGCAGAACACAATCATGTTGATGTCATCAAGAGTCTCGCGGCCGCTTACCAGATCGGTCATTGTTACGTCCTTAACGTCAAATCCGGCCAGCCACAGTGTGTAAGCCATCTCACGCTCACCGTTGGTACCCTTCTCACGTATGATGGCAGCCTTGACACCGCTCGGTGTGCGACGGTCAGGATCCAGACCGAACTGGCTCAGTTTGCCTGTAAAGTTGTAGGCAATCTTGATGTCCATGGGCTGTTTTGAGTAATTCTTGTAGCGCTTGTCGGCACAACCGTTCATGGACTGCTTGCGGTCCAGCAGATATGAGGTCTTGTACCAGAGGTCACGCATCTTGTCTATATCGATTGTGATATCCTTCTTACCCTGACGGATGTAGAGTGTACGGCTGTCTGACGGACGGCCTATTACAGCATAACCAACGCCGGCCTCATCAAGCAGAGCGCCTACTGCATCCAGTTTCTTGCTCTCAACCTGGAGCACAACGCCCGGGTTCTCAGCAAACAGCATGCGAACCAGATCCTTGCCTATCAGTTTGTCAAGGCTTACCTCAAGACCGCCCTTGGTATTGGCAAAGCACATCTCAAGCAGAGTAACTATGAGACCACCGGCTGATATATCGTGACCGGCCAGGATCTGGCGCTTCTCAATGAGCTGCTGTACGGCGTTGAATGCATCGGCAAAATACTCGGCGTTCTTGACTGTGGGAACGTCACTGCCAATGCGGTCAAGTGACTGAGCCAGAGCAGAACCGCCCAGACGCTGCTCGTCAAAACTGAAATCGATATGAATCAGAACGCTGTCCTTGCGGTCTGCAAGTACAGGTGATACTACCTTACGGATGTCCGATACCTCACCACCCGATGAAACGATTACGGTACCCGGGCTGATGACCTTGCTGCCGTCGGGATACTTCTGAGTCATGGAGAGTGAGTCCTTGCCGGTAGGAACATTGATTCCCAACTGGAGGCAGAAGTCAGACAGAGCCTTGACACCCTGATACAGACGCGCATCCTCACCCTTCTGTGAGCGGCAGGGCCACATCCAGTTGGCAGAGAGCGATACGGTCTTGAGGCCCTGTGCCAAAGGAGCGAACACGATGTTGGTCAGTGACTCGGCAACTGACAGAACTGAGCCTGCAGCGGGATCGGCCAGACCGGCCTGAGGTGCGTGACCTATGGCGGTTGCGATACCCTTTGTGCCACGATAGTCAAGTGCAACTACACCGCAGTCAGAGAGCGGCAACTGCAGCTCACCCTGGCACTGCTGGCGTGCAATCTTACCTGTTACTGAACGGTCAACCTTGTTGGTAAGCCAGTCCTTGCAGGCAACAGCCTCAAGCTGGAGTACGTTACCCAGGTACTCCTGGATCTTGTCCTCGCTGTAGCTTACATCCTCATACTTGCGCTCAACGGTCTCATCAACCATATATGTCTTGGGTGACGAACCGAACATCTGGCTCACGGCCAGGTCAAACGGACGTACACCATCAGCCTGCACAAAGGCAAAGCGGGCATCGCCGGTGGTCTCACCAACCACGTACATCGGGGCGCGCTCACGCTCGGCAATCTTACGTACGTGCTCAATGTGCTTCTCATCAATCAAGAGGCCCATACGCTCCTGTGACTCATTGGCTATTATCTCTTTTGATGAAAGGGTCTTGTCACCAACAGGCAGCTTGCTCATGTCAATCAGACCGCCGCACTCCTCAACCAGTTCTGAGAGGCAGTTTACGTGACCGGCTGATCCGTGGTCGTGAATTGAAACGATGGGGTTGGTATCCTCCTCACACAGGGCGCGGGTTACGTTGTAGGCACGCTTCTGCATCTCGGCATTGGCACGCTGTACGGCGTTCAGCTCAATACCTGATGAGTAACGTCCGGTCTCAACCGATGAAACCGATCCGCCGCCCAGACCGATGCGGTAGTTGTCACCACCCAGCACCACGATCTTGTTGCCCTTCTTGGGAGTTCCCTTTATGCAGTCACGCTTGGTGCCGTAACCCACGCCGCCGGCCAGCATGATTACCTTGTCGTAACCGTACTGCTCGCCGTTCTCCTGATGCTCAAAGGTAAGCAGTGAACCGCAGATAAGCGGCTGTCCGAACTTGTTACCAAAGTCCGATGCTCCGTTTGACGCCTTGATAAGAATCTGCTCAGGGGTCTGATAGAGCCACTTGCGCTCTTTCATACTCTTCTCCCATGTACGCTTCTCATCATTGCGGGGATATGATGTCATATAGACTGCAGTACCTGCAATAGGCCATGAACCTGTACCGCCGCCCATACGGTCGCGGATCTCACCGCCGGTACCGGTTGATGCACCGTTGAACGGCTCAACTGTGGTGGGGAAGTTATGCGTCTCGGCCTTGATTGATATTACGGTCTCTATGTTCTTGATGATGAACCAGTCTGATGTTGAATGATCGGCGGGAGCGAACTGCTCTACTACCGGACCCTGTGCGAATGCCACATTGTCCTTGTAGGCAGACAGGATGCGGTTGGGATTCTCTTGTGTGGTCTTCTTGATAAGACTAAAGAGTGATGACTCCATCTCCTTGCCGTCAATGATGAACTTTCCGCCGAATATCTTGTGGCGGCAGTGCTCTGAGTTGATCTGGGCAAAGCCGAACACCTCGCTGTCAGTCAGCTTGCGGCCAAGCTCACCCTCCACCTTGTGCAGGTACTCAATCTCCTCCTTGGAGAGGGCCAGACCCTCCTGCTCATTGTATGACTCCAAGTCATCGATAAAGAGTATCGGCTGCGGCTTGATATCGACAGTGAAAATCTTCTGGTCAAGACCCTTGTACAGGCGCTGCAACATGGGGTCATATTCTGCATCGGCATTGGCTACAGGGAAATACTCCTCTATACGGCTTATGCCCTTAAGACCCATGTTCTGGGTAATCTCAACGGCGTTTGTACTCCAAGGAGTGATCATCTCACGGCGCGGTCCCACAAAGTAACCTTCCAGTGATTCCTGATCCAGAGCAGTGGCATTACCATAAAGCCAGCTCAGTTTCTTTACATCCTCTGCCTGCAGTTTTGAAACAGTCTCAGTGGCAACAATCGTGCCCGTAGGGTTCTTGAAGAAAATAATCATTTCAGTATATCAAATTTGAGTCCACAAAGGTACTCTTTTTTACCCACACTTTGCCTATCCCTACCTCTTCTATTTATCAACATATTGTTTCATATTATATCTTTGCAAAGATTACTAATCTTAAGGACTATGAGAGAATATCTGCAGATAGAGTTGAGCGAATGGACCAAGGTGGGTGAAGGCTATAACGGACAGGCTTATGTGTCCGATGCACATCCCGGCATAATGCTCAAGTTGATCATTAGCGATATGGGTTGTGCTCAGAAAGTTGAGCAGGAGTTTTATGCTGCAAAGACGGCTTTTGATATGGGTTTGCCCACCCCAAAGATGTATGATATAGTACGCAACGGGAAGGACCACGGATATCTGTGCCAGAAAATTGAAGGCAAGAAATCCTTTGCACGTATGTGTGCCGATAACCCGGACCGCATTCATGAATATGCAGCAATGATGGCGGAATACGGAAAGGTACTCCATAATACGCCCATCGTTCCTAATGATTATGTGGTGCCCATGAAAACGCTGCTGCGGGATGCGCTAAAAACATCGGCAATTATAACTGATGAGCAGCGTGAACGCTTATCGGCCCTGGTGGATGCCATGCAGGATACAGACAAGTGCCTTCATGGTGATTTCCAACCGGGCAATATCATACTTTCGGGCGGACAACATTACTGGATTGACCTGGGTTGGCTGTCACAAGGAGATTGCATAATGGATCTGGCCCACCTTTATAAGATGATGATTGAGGACAGCATTATCCCTCAGGTGCAGGACCTGACGCATATGACTCAGCAGCAGATGATTGACTTCTGGAACGCATTTGCAAAGTCTTACACAGGCACGAATGATGTTGAGGCTCTTAACCGCGAACTCCGTCCCTATGCCGCATTGGATATGGTCCGTACCAGTTACCTGCATCCAATGAATCATCCCCAATTTATTGCATTCATAAAAAGCCGCATTACTCAGGATTTGACGCATTAGGGTCAGACCCCATTGTGTCAAATAAACAGCAAATTGCTTGTTTTTTTTATTTAAATGTTTTTAATTCGCGATAATACATTTCATAATTCACATCGTCGGACCTAAAGACTTTCACTTTATAAGCAGATATTTATAAAGAACTATTATTAACCTAAATTGATTACTAAAATGAGAAAACTATTCGCAACAACCTTAGCAGCCATAATGGCATTGGGAATTTCCGCTCAGGACAACATGGAAGCATTCAAGCATCTTTCTGTAGGTGTTGAGGCCGGATTACACGGAATTGGATTTGAAGTTGCAATGCCCGTACAAAAGCATCTTGTATTGAGAGCAGGCTATAACTTCCTTCCATCTGGAGATCTTTTCAACACGGACTTTAACATCGACACCAAAGATCTTAAAGATGCCCAGACTCAACTTGAGAAATTACCCGGTAAGCATTTTGACCATAAGTTCGGCGACGAGGCTGTAATAAATGCAGGATTGCAGGCAGGTGTGTCAAATATCAAACTTATGCTTAACTACTATCCGTTTGAGTCCAGCAGTTTCTTTGTAGCAGGTGGTATTTATTACTCTCTTAACGACAAACCTTTTATCAGCATAAGCGGCAATACTTCGGAGAATGACTGGGCTGCACTTCAGGAACTGCGTGAACAAGGTCCAGAGGACTATGATATAGCCCTTGAGATTGGCGGTAAGAAATATCCCGTCATTGAAAAGGACGGTTGCGGTTACTTGCAGGCTGACTACAAATTTGATCCGCTCAAGTATTACGTTGGTCTGGGATTTGGACGTAGCATTCCTAACAAAAGAGTGGGATTCCAGTTTGAGTTAGGCACTATGTTCTACACCAACGCAAAATTCTACTGCCAGGAGGAAGAGGTTTCAATGTCTGACGCAGCCGATAAGTTCGGTGATGCCGCAAAGACTGCAGTTGATTTCATGGATAAGTTCCCAATCTATCCGCAGCTTGCTTTCCGCCTGAATTTCCTCGCATTCTAATTTAGAATAGCACAAAGTAGGGGCACAAAGGGGACGGTTCTTTTTGTGCCCCTCTTTTTAACACCTCCAACAGCCATAATTAGGGGCACAAAAAGAACCGTCCCCTTTGTGCCCCTACTTTGCGTTCTCCGAGAAAATAGGTATTTTTGCAGTCCGTTACGAAAATGGAGGTGGAGGAGCAGAATAACAATATCAGCATTCGGGGAGCTAAGGTCAACAACCTTAAGAACGTTAGCGTAGATATTCCGCGCGACAGGTTCGTTGTAATTACCGGACTGTCGGGATCGGGCAAATCATCACTGGCCTTTGACACATTGTATGCCGAGGGCCAGCGCCGTTATGTTGAGTCTCTTTCGGCATATGCCAGGCAGTTCCTGGGACGCATGAAAAAACCTGAATGCGATTTTATTGAAGGACTGCCCCCAACTATCGCTATAGGACAGCGCTCCGGCAACCGCAATCCGCGCTCTACCGTGGGTACCCAGACCGAGATTTACGAATACCTTAAGTTGCTGTTTGCCCGCATTGGACACACCATATCGCCCGTAAGCGGCAAGGAGGTACGCAAACACAGTGTGGAGGATGTGGTGAACTTTATGCTCTCTCAGCCCAAAGGAGTTCGCTTTACGGTTCTGGCGCCGATGCCCATGCGCGGCGGACGCAATCTGGAGGAGCAGTTGCGCACATCGCTCAAGGAGGGATTCACCCGCATTGAGCATAAAGGCGATATGATACGCATTGAGGACCTGCTCTCTGACAGCAAGATGCTGGCCGATCTTTCCAAGCGTACCAAGGAAATATGGCTGCTCATAGACCGCCTAACGACCGATGACAGCAAAGAGACCCTGAGCCGCCTGACCGATTCTGTCGAGACCGCCTTCTTTGAGGGCAGTGGCGAGTGCGCACTGAGGTTTTTTGATACGCAGGAAACCACTCTTCACAAATTCACCAACCGTTTTGAGGCCGATGGCATAAAGTTTGAGGAGCCAACCGACAACCTGTTCTCGTTCAACTCGCCCGTTGGCGCCTGCCCCCGTTGTGAGGGATTCGGACGCATAATAGGCATTGACGAGTCTTTGGTCATTCCCAACCGGGCACTGAGCGTTTATGACGGCGCAGTGGTTTGCTGGCGCGGTGACGTAATGACCGGCTGGAAGGATGACTTTATCCTGCATGCCCAGGAGCACGATTTTCCAATATTCACACCATATTACCAACTCACCCAGGAGCAAAAGGATTACCTGTGGCACGGAACCGGACGCGGCATTGACGAGCGCGGCTGGGAGGAGACCTGCATTGACAACTTCTTCCGTATGCTGGAGAAGAGCCAGTACAAGATCCAGTACCGCGTAATGCTGGCCCGATACCGCGGCAAGACCGTCTGCCCCGAGTGTCACGGAACACGCCTGCGCAAGGAGGCCGGTTATGTACAGGTGGGCGGCAAGTCCATCAACCAGTTGGTGGAGATGCCCATATCGGAACTCAAGAAATACTTTGACGCGCTCACTCTGCCCGAGCACGAGGCCAAGACTGCCAAGCGTCTGCTCATAGAGATAAACAGCCGGATCCAGTTCATGCTTGATGTAGGCCTGGAGTATCTCACGCTTAACCGTGCATCGGCCACACTTTCAGGCGGCGAGAGCCAGCGCATCAATCTGGTCACGTCATTAGGCAGCAGCCTGATGGGATCACTCTACGTACTTGACGAGCCAAGCATCGGCCTACACAGCCGCGATACCGCCAAACTCATAAAGGTGCTGCGCCAACTGCAGCAGATAGGCAACACCGTGGTTGTGGTAGAACATGATGAGGAGATTATCCGTGCATCGGACTATATAATAGATGTAGGGCCTGAGGCCGGACGCCACGGAGGTGAGATTATCTATCAGGGGCCTACCAGCCAGCTTGAAAATAATTCCGGCAGTTGGACGGTAAAGTACCTTACCGGCGAGGAGCGCATACCCGTACCGCAGTCACGCCGCCCGTGGAATAATTATATTAAGGTGGTGGGTGCCCGCCAGAACAATCTGGACGGCATAGACGTAAAGTTCCCGCTCAACGTTATGACCGTTGTTACGGGCGTGAGCGGATCGGGCAAAAGTACATTGGTGAGAGATGTCCTGTACCGCCACCTCAAGAATATATACGGAGAGTCCGGAGAACGTCCGGGCGAATGCATGGGCATAGAGGGCGATACCGGTATGGTACGCGCTGTGGAGTTTGTAGATCAGGACCCCATAGGCAAGACCACCCGCTCCAACCCCGTCACCTACGTCAAGGCTTACGATGAGATTCGCAAGCTGTTTGCAGACCAGCCGCTGTCACACCAGATGGGTTACAGGCCCACACATTTTTCGTTCAACTCCGAAGGCGGACGCTGCGAGGAGTGCAAGGGCGAAGGCGTTGTAACCGTATCCATGCAGTTCATGTCAGACCTGCAGATGGTTTGCGAGAGCTGCCACGGACGCCGTTTCAAGAACGATATCCTGGAGGTGACCTACAAGGGCAAGAATATCTGGGAGATACTAGAAATGACAGTAAACCAGGCCGTAGAGTTCTTCTCGGGGGATGATGCCGCCGAGCGCCGCATAGTAAAGAAACTGGAGCCCCTGCGCCAGGTAGGTCTTGGCTACGTCAAACTGGGACAGTCGTCATCGACCCTTTCCGGCGGCGAGAGCCAGCGCGTGAAACTGGCCTATTTCCTGAGTCTGGAAAAAGCCGATCCCACCATATTCATATTCGATGAGCCCACCACCGGCCTTCACTTCCACGATATCCGCAAACTGCTGGAGTCTTTTGACGCCCTTATACGCCGCGGCCACACCGTAATCATCATAGAGCATAACATGGACGTGATCAAATGCGCCGACCACGTTATCGACCTGGGTCCCGAGGGCGGCGAGCGCGGCGGTCATCTGGTTGTGTGTGGCACGCCCGAGGATGTCGCTGCCTGCCCCGACTCCTACACCGGCCGCTTTCTCAAAGCCAAACTCCGCTGATACGATACTATTGTGCTATTGCGCTGGTGTGTAAAAATTTGAGTACTTTTGTCCACTGACTAACAATAGATTGCTATGGCTGAGAAAAAGGATGGAAAGCTTAAGGCGCTTTTAAACCGCATAACCGTATTCGTAACCAAGGATATCTGGTCATTTGAGCTGTATCAGAAAGGGCCCCTGCGCCGCGCTATCGCCAATACGGTAAAGGTGGTTGTGATTGCAGTACGCACATTTATCGATGACAAGGTAATGACCAAGGCGGCAGCGCTCACCTACTCCACCCTGTTCGCAGTAGTGCCCATCCTGGCCCTTATATTTGCCATCGCCCGCGGATTCGGATTCGAGAACATCGTAACCAGCCTGCTTAAGAACGGAATAATCAACGACAATGAGTCCCTGAACACCGTGATGCAGTTCATTGACGGTTACATGCAGTACGTTTCGAGCGGAGCTTTTGTCGGTATTGGACTTCTCTTCCTGCTTTGGTCAGTCTATTCACTGGCCGATGGCATAGAAACCAATCTCAACCTAATATGGCGCGTAAAGAAAGCCCGTGGCATGGGTCGCAAAATCACAGATTATTTCTCGCTGATACTGCTTATCCCAATAGGTATCATCTGCCTTTGCGGTATGACTGCACTGACATCTAAATTGCTTTCACAGATGGAGGGATTCCAGCTTCTGGGAGGTTTTGCCAAATTCATAATCAAGGATGCACTTCCATATATCATTGCCGGATTGATACTTACCGGATTCTACATGTTCATGCCCAACACCAAGGTCAAGTTCAAGAATGCCATCATACCCGGAATCATAGCAGGTTGCCTGTTTCAGGCGCTCCAAAACCTCTACTTTAGCGGTCAGCTGGCACTCTCCAGTTACAACCAGATATACGGAGGTTTTGCAGCCCTGCCACTCTTTCTGCTTTGGCTAAACATATCATGGGCTATAATACTGTTTGGCTGCGAACTTGCATACGTAAGCCAGAACAATGACAACTTCAACTATTTCAAGGAACCCGAAAAGATAAGCCGCCGTCATAAGGATTTCTACAGCCTCATGGTAATGGCATGCATCTGCAAACGATTCAACAGGCATCAGCCCGCACTGAACCGTAAGCAACTGTGCGACGAGCTGCAGATACCACTTCGATACGTCATTTCGTCACTTGACACTCTCACCGATGCAGGCCTGTTAGAGACGGTAATCCAGGATGACGAACGTGAGCCGGCTTTTGTTCCCGCTACCGATACGCAGAAGCTTACTGTTGTAAAGGTGCTCTCCGCAATCAATTGCAGCGGATTCTGTGATCTGGACCATGCATTGGACAACAATATCCGCGAGGCTCTGCTCAAAATCGACGATGAACGCAAGAACCTGAACGGTGACATTTGGTCCACTCCGTTAGCCGAGCTTTGACAAGCTGTCACACAATAACAAAAAGAGTATGACAAAATGTCATACTCTTTTTGTTGGCATTACATTTGTCTCTTATACTGCGAAGGCGCCCCGAAAGGGAGCCGGATAAAACAGAATGTTTAACAATTAAAGTATAGGAGGTTACAACTATGTTACTCGC